>NZ_JBQEOL010000007.1:0-147656 GCF_052044895.1 Acinetobacter sp. 22323
TCAGAAGTGAAACCTCTTAGCGCTGATGGTAGTGTGGGATTACCCATGTGAGAGTAAGTCATCGCCAGCTCATTATTCTAAACACCCCCTTCAATAGAAGGGGGTGTTTTTTTAGGCCTGGGAAAAAGAAAACTGTAGTAAATGATTAAAATAGAGCAGGATTTAGGCTAAAAACTCAGCTCTTAATAAAATAATAGGCATATACTAGCTGAGTCTCTGGAGCTTATATGTCCACAAATTCATCTTCAAGCCATATTGAATATGGTTCTTCTGCCTTTAAAGCGGTTTTGTTTTCCTTGTTTCTGGCTGGATTTGCAATTTTTTCATCATTGTATTGTGTACAGCCGATGATGCCGATTCTGGCTGATTATTTCCAGGTCAGTCCGACTCAAAGCAGTTTTCCACTTTCATTTTCTACCATTGCATTAGCTGTTGGCCTGATTTTTACTGGACTCATTTCTGACCGTTTTGGCCGTAAGCCGATTATGGTCTGGTCTTTATTTTCGGTTGCAGTATTGTTGTTGCTGAGTGCTGTATTGCCAGCCTGGTCAGTGTTTCTGGCGACCCGGGTGTTAATAGGTTTAACCGTAAGTGGCGTGGCCGCAGTGGCGATGACCTATATTGGGGAAGAGGTGGCCGCGAAAGATGTTGGTTTTGCCATGGGACTCTATATTTCTGGAACTGCGATTGGCGGTATGAGTGGCCGTTTGCTTGCAGGAGTATTGGTAGACTTTATTTCCTGGCAGTCAGCGACTTTAATCATTGGACTAATTAACCTCTGTATTGCGACAACCTTCTATTTCTTATTGCCTAAATCTAGGAATTTTCAAGCTTATCCTATTAAATTGAGCCGCTTCCTTACTGCATTTCAGCATAATCTGAGTGATCGCAAACTGCGAATCTTGTTCTTGCAAGGTTTTATCCTGATGGGCTGTTTTGTTTCAGTCTTTAATTACCTCAGCTATCGCCTGATTCAGTCACCTTTTGAGCTGTCGCATGTCTGGATTGGGGTAATTTCGGTCACCTATCTGGCAGGAATCTATAGCTCACCTCGTGCGGCGGCATGGAGCCAGAAATTTGGACGTTTCCAAGTATTGGCGGCCATGCTTGCCAGTATGTTGCTAGGACTAGTGTTGATGCTAGTCAACAGCTTGGTGCTGATCTTTATTGGTCTGCTCATTTTTACCTTTGCATTTTTTGCTGCACATTCCACGGCCAGTAGTTGGGTGTCTGTGCAATCTTTACAGTATCGTGCTGTAGGATCATCACTCTATTTATTCTGCTACTATCTTGGATCCAGTGTCCTTGGCAGCTCGAGTGGTTTGGTCTGGGAAAATACAGGATGGTTCGGCCTCAGTGTGTTCATCGGCATTATTTTGACAATCGGTTTATTGATAGCTCAACAGTTAAAACCTAAAATAAGCAAGCTAGAAACAAAGTGAGCATATATTCCTGATTAAGGTCCTAAAGTCTATATTGTATAAATTATAATCAAGCAACCTCAGCCGAATTCATGCTAAAATGCTCGGCTTTCATCTTTGATCTATTTTTTGATCTTCCATCTGCCAGCCGAGAATTGCTAGCCATGTCTACTGCTTATACCATGCAGACAGCGCCTACAGCGTTGTTTGATTACGACAAATATTGGGCGTCATGTTTTGAACCTGCGCCATTTTTGCCGATGTCACGCGAGGAGATGGATCAACTCGGCTGGGACAGTTGCGACTTTATTTTAGTCTGTGGCGATGCCTATATTGATCATCCTTCATTCTGTTCAGGCATTATTGGCCGTACCCTAGAAGCGCAAGGCTTCCGTGTCGGGATTATTGCGCAGCCAGACTGGACCAGTGTTGAAGCCTTCCGTGTATTGGGTAAACCAAACATTGCATGGGGTGTGACAGCAGGTAACATGGACTCGATGATCAACCGTTATACGGCAGATCGCAAGATTCGTTCAGATGATGCCTATTCACCAGACAATCAGCCAAACAAACGCCCAGACCGGGCGGCAACCGTATATTGCCAGCGTGTGCGTGAAGCTTATCCAGATGTACCGGTGCTCTTAGGTGGTATCGAAGCATCACTACGACGTATTGCACACTATGATTACTGGTCAGATAAAGTACGTCGTTCAGTATTGATGGACTCTAAAGCCGATCTTTTGATGTATGGTAATGGTGAGCGTTCTATCACTGAAATCATGCATCGTTTGGCGCGTGGTGAAAAAATCCAAGATATTACCGATGTTCGTGGTACAGCATTTATTGTCAATAAACACAACCGCCCATCGAAAGCCAAATTTGTTGAAATCGCATCGAATGATGTCGATGCGATTGGCCGTGTTGATCCAATTATTAACCCTTATGTCATGACTGAAGATATTGAAGGTTGTGAGATTGAACAAGGGAAGGACTTGAGCCAGTACCAGGGTTTCCAAAAAGAACATGTAGCTAATCCGATTGTACGTGAAGGCGACAATTTGGACGAAAATACACAAATCGTGCAGTTACAACCGGCGTCGAAAGCGATTAAACATAAATTACCACCGCGTGAATTGGCTGTGATTCGTTTGCCTGCTTTTGAAGAAGTGGTGAATGATCCGGTGCTTTATGCACATGCTAACCGTATTTTACATCTGGAAACCAATCCAGGGAATGCGCGTGCATTAGTACAAAAGCATGGTGAACGTGACGTATGGTTAAATCCACCGCCAATTCCGTTGACTACGGAAGAGATGGACTACGTGTTTGACCTGCCTTATGCACGTCTACCACATCCATCATACGGTAATGCACGTTTCCCAGCCTTTGACATGATCAAGTTCTCGGTAAACATCATGCGCGGCTGCTTTGGTGGTTGTACCTTCTGTTCGATTACGGAACATGAAGGTCGTATTATTCAGAACCGTTCGGAAGAATCGATTCTGCGTGAAGTGGAAAAAATTCGTGATACTGCACCAGGCTTTACTGGCATCATTTCGGATTTGGGTGGCCCAACAGCCAACATGTACCGTTTGGCCTGTAAAGATCCTGAGATCGAAAAGAACTGTCGTAAGCCTTCGTGTGTGTTCCCAGGAGTATGTCAAAACTTACATACCGACCATGCGCCACTGACGCAGTTATACCGTAAAGCACGTGCATTACCAGGTATTAAAAAGATTCTGATCGGTTCAGGTTTACGTTATGACCTTGCGGTTTTAAACCCTGAATATGTGAAAGAACTCGTGACGCATCATGTCGGTGGTTACCTCAAGATTGCGCCTGAGCATACTGAGAAAGGCCCACTGAATAAAATGATGAAGCCGGGCATTGGTACCTATGACCGTTTCAAGCAAATGTTTGATCGTTATAGTAAGGAAGCAGGCAAGGAACAGTATTTAATTCCTTACTTTATTGCAGCGCATCCAGGCACCACGGATTATGACATGATGAACCTGGCGATCTGGCTGAAGAAGAATGGTTTCCGTGCTGATCAGGTACAGACCTTCTATCCGTCACCAATGGCGACTGCAACCACCATGTACTACACCGGTAAAAACCCGCTGGCGAAAGTGGCGCGTTACACTGAAAATGTCGACATTGTGAAAGGTGAGAAGCGTCGTCGTCTGCACAAAGCTTTCTTGCGTTACCATGATCCAAACAACTGGCCTTTACTGCGTGATGCCTTGCGCGAAATGGGCCGTCAGGACCTGATTGGTAATTCGAAACAGCATCTGATTCCGACTTATCAGCCTGCAGGTGTGGATGGTCAGTATCAGTCAGCACGTAAGAAGAACTCGACTGTTGCAGGCGATTCACAGAAACGTACCGGTCAGGCAGGCAATCGTGGACAAGGTCAAAGCCAAGGACAGAACAATCGTCCGAAGAAAGGGCAGATCCTGACCCAGCATACCGGTTTACCACCACGTGAAACCGGTGATGCGAAAAAGCCTTTTGGCGGTTCTAAAGCTAAAGGCAAAACCAAACCAAAAAGTCGTGCCTAAATCACTTAAAAAAGACACTTCGGTGTCTTTTTTATTTTTCTACTGATTTTTTATTAAAAGAAGTCAAATCTCAATTAAAAAATAATTAAACTAAGATATTCATTAGAAAAAACTGTTTAAAAATTACACTTTATCGGAATTGTAAGACAAAAAGAGGAAAATGCTCTTGCTTAAATTTGAGTGGCTGATTTAGAGTGAGAGTGAGAGTGAGTAAGGAACACATTACATTTCCAGTACACGGAATTTTTTAATCTCCCGAAATGTAATGTCCTTATATAAGTTTTGATACCGGATGTTGCAGTATCTAAGCAAATTGGTTGTACCGTGATTTTCGGATGAAAATCGATCTATACTGACGACAATAAAACAAAAACGATTATAAGAATGCAGAAAGGACTAACGCATGACCACCTATATCATAATTGGCAGTTTTCTGCTCTTATGCACCATCCTGATGGCATATAAGAGAGTACAGAATAGCGGCAAGCAGCAAGACAGTGTGTTGAAGCAGCGCGCCATTTTTAACCTGAATCAACAGTTGACTTATACCCGTCTAAAGGAAATTCTGCCAGAGAACATCATTCTGGCCCATGTCTCCTATGATGCGCTGTTGACCACCAAATTTTTTCGTACCCGTAACAAATATCGCAATCTGGTCGCGGACTTTGTGGTTCTAGATCAGGATCATCTGGTTGTTGCCATCGTGGCCGTGGACGATCCGATGATTTTAAAACGCCCACAACAATCCCAGTATCAGGATGCCTTGCTGACTATGGCAGGCTATCGGGTAATCCGTTATGAAGATATTCCGGAATATTATCAGCTGCGCCGTGACTTCCTGAATGAACAGGGTGAGGAGGACAGTTTAGTCAACCCGAATAACCTGACTGCACTAAAGAAGTTTCCACTGTACTCCGCTCTGGGTCGCCCTAAGGTGAAGACAGTGGGTTAATATATCTGGCACAAATAAAAGCATGCAGATCGCATGCTTTTTTATTGGAAGACAAGTTCTATCGGCATTATTCCGGTTTTACTGCGACGACGGTCAGTTCGACCAATACCCTTGGATCATACAACTTGGCTTCTACACAGGTACGCGGCAGGGCCTGAATATCAGCTACCCATGCGTCCCACACTTCATTAAAAGCTGCATAGTCACGCTCAATATCTTTGAGATAAATAGTGACTGACATGATGTGGCTCTTATCTGTTCCCGCATCTGCGAGAAACTGGTCAATAATGTCCAAAGTTTGCCGTGTCTGACCTTTAATATCCAGATCAAAATCACTGGCCAGTTGACCTGCCAGATGAACGAGATTGCCTGAAATCGCGATTTCAGAGAAGCGTTGAGACACGTGCAAACGTTGAATAGTCATGAGTTTAATCCTGAATTTTTGGCATCAGGGCAGCAACCAATGCAGTCAGTAGACAGCCCACAGCAAGATAGATGGCTACATAATGCCATGAACCATCACCCCAAATCACTAAGGAAGCCGCAATCATTGGGGTAAAACCACCACCAATAATACTTGCCACCTGATAACCTACACCGGCGCCACTGTAACGATACTCGGTACCAAACAGTGAGGTAAAGATGGGTTGATGCACACTGACTACCATGTCATGCGCGATATTGGCCAGTAGAATTGAGCCAACAATAATCATCCAGGTATTTTGAGCATCCAGCGCCATAAAGAACGGGAAAGCCGACAAGGCACCGATTAAACCGCCCCAAACACACACGGTTTTATGGTTAATTTTGTCTGAGATCCAGGCAAAGAACGGGATACTGACACAACTAATCGCACCGACCATCAGGGTGATATTCAGGAAGAATTGCTTGTCCATGCCCAGATTATTGGTGGAATAATTCAGTGCAAAATTGGTCACCAGATACATGGTGAGCAGCTCGGTCATACGCAGGGCAATAATGTACAGGAATGCTTTAGGATGCTTGCTGATCGCCTGAAAAATTGGCAGTTTGGTTGGATGTTGCTTGGCTTTAACCACTTTTTCGACAAATTCTTGTGACTCCTCCTGATCACGCCGAATCCACATGGCAATGCCGATCAGCACAATACTGGCAATAAACGGAATACGCCATGCCCAGTCCGAAAATGCCTCTTCACCTAGAGTCGCAATGATTAGTGATACAGCACCCGTAGCGAGAACTAAACCGACGCCATAGCCGACTTGAACGCCACTACTGTAAAAGGCTTTTTTGCCTTTCGGCGCATTTTCAACCGCCATCAGGGCAGCGCCACCCCATTCACCACCGACGGCAAAACCTTGAATGGCACGTAAGGTCACCAGCAGTACAGGCGCCCACCAGCCAATGGCTTCGAAATTCGGCAACAGGCCAATCCCGACAGTAGAAATCCCCATGAGGATGACAGTGAGTACCAGCATTTTTTTACGGCCGAGTTTGTCACCGAAGTGACCAAACACTACACCACCGAGTGGACGGAACAGAAAGCCGACACCAAAGGTTGCCAAGGCGGCTAATGTGCCCATATTGTTGCCAATACTTGGGAAAAATTGATCTTTAAAAATCAGGGCTGCGACAATCCCGTAAAGAAGAAAATCGTACCAGTCGACAACAGCACCAATAAAACTGGAAAGCGCTGCTTTTCGCGCGCGTTGTTCTTGAAAAGAAATTGAATTTGCAGAAGACATGCAGGATAGGATTCCATGGGGACAACAGAGTTGCCCTGTAATATTCGGATTTGATCGTCACGCCAATCACAGGACAGCATGCTGAAAGTAAAGGTGATTTTCAGCATCTCAGCATATACATGGATAATGCATTGCGCGGATAGATTACTCTAAAAACATACAATGGTAAAAATAAAGTTGTTGGCTTTTTAAACTAGTGACTACTTCTTGCTCAGTTTACTTTAAAGCAGGGACAGTTGTGCTTCTTGCTGGCGAGGTGACAGCTGATACACCCCGACACCAATCAGGCGAAATTGCAGGGCTGGATCCAGATGCATATCCTGTAGCAAGAACTGTAACGCCTGATGTAGCTCTAGCGGATTTTTAAGTACGGAACGGAAGCTGCGGCTATGTTGCATGATCTGGAAATTTTTTAGCCTGAGTTTCACGGTAATGCCACGTGCAGTCAGCTGTTTCTTTTCCAGACTGTTCCAGACCTGCTGGATCAGTTGATCCCAGTAAGGGCTGCACTGGCTAAGTAGCAGGTCATCACCAAAGGTGGTTTCCTTGGAAATCTGCTGGCGTTCACGTTCGGTTTCGACCGGGCGTTCATCGATGCCTTGCGCATAGAGATGTAGCCGCTTGCCGTATTTGCCAAAATGCTGAATCAGGACGGCTTCATCCATCTGTTGCAAATCACCCAGCGTTTCCAGATTGAGACTTTTCAATTTTTCCTGCGTAACCTTACCGACCCCGGGGATTTTTTTAAGTGGTAAATCCTGAATAAAGGCCTGTACCTGTGAAGGCTTGATCACACAAATGCCATTTGGTTTGTGCCAGTCTGAAGCAACTTTGGCCAGGAATTTATTTGGTGCAACACCCGCAGAAGCGGTGAGTCTAGTCAGCTGAAAAATGTCTTCACGGATACGCATCGCAACTTCTGTTGCACTGGGGATTTGCAGCAGATTATCAGTCACATCCAGATAGGCTTCATCCAGTGAAAGTGGTTCAATAACTGCTGTATATTTTTGAAAAATCTGATGGATCTGTGAGGAAACCTCACGGTATTTCTGAAAATCCGGTTCAATCACAATCAGCTGCGAACAACGTTTGCGTGCCTGACTCATTGGCATGGCAGAATGCACACCAAATTCCCGGGCTGGATAGGAGGCAGCCGCAACCACAGCCCGTGGATGATGCGACGCGATCACCACAGGCAAATGTTTTAGTTCCGGACGTTCACGCAGTTCTACCGAGGCGTAGAAAGCGTCCATATCGATATGGATAATTTTACGCATATGCCATCTTAAAAGGCTTTAAGGCACTTGGGAAGATGCTGATTTCAAAAGATTATAGGGTTGACTATTACTCAGTAGCACAACCTGAATCTGTTGCGCTTCAGCCGCTTTGATCAGAATTCGCATACTCTCGGGAGCATTATCGGCAAAGCGTGGCAAAAATTGTAAGGGTTGATCTAGCGGCTGAAAGAAATCATCCCAGTGAATTGGAATGACAATCTTGGGTTTTACCGTTGCCAGTGTTTGTTGCAGATAAGATTTCTGATAATCCTCAGGCTGTCGCGATAGCTGGGCTATGCCTAAAAATAAAATATCGGCCTGAACATTCTTGAACTGTCCCGGAATAAACCCTGTGCTCGCTTTAACCAGAATTCGTTGTCTGTCATGTTCAATCAGATAGTCAAAACTGCCGCCTTCTTTAAATTCGGAAAACTTGGCAGGCAGTTTCAGTGGTGCTGTAATTTCTTCACCGAGATCATCATTTACGGGTGTTGGAGGCGTATGTGCGGAAGCAAGTGGAGTGACTTTAAACTGTCCCGATCGGAGCGATTGCCCTGATACAGCACGCCGTAGCTGGGAGGCTTTTACCTCTGGATGACTGCGTGCAATATTCAGGCTGCTATTCGATCCGATGATCTGGGGTTGAGGTAACAGGGCAGCCAGTTCAGGAATATCCAGAGCATGATCATAATGGCTATGGGTCACTAAAATCGCCTGTGTCCGATCCAGCTGTTCCTCCTGAATAATCTTCTGAAGTAACCTAGAATCGCTGGAAACCTTAGAACTGAGAACATGCCAAAGACTGGGACGGCTAAAGAAGCCATCAATTAAAATCTGTTCCTGACCATTATCAAACAGCAAGGTTGACACCCCAAAGAAACGGACATTTAAGCCTTCTGCGGATATATTGGATTTGGCTTGCCACGCGTCAAAGTCACGCAGCTAACCTGAAGGTTGGCGTAAATAAGTGCTTATTCCCCCCAGTATGACTACCACTATCAGAATGGTAGTCACGATAATTTTTCCAAGCTTCACAGCTATTTATCCTTTTATTTTTGATTACATTGCAATTGTAGAATTATTTTGCCGATTTTTGTGCAGGTGCAGTCTTAATACCATTCTGTTTTAAAAAATTCAGCCAGTCCTTTTCCGAACCATAAAACACATTCAGGTCTACAGTCGTTGCAATACCTTTGATCTGACCCTGACTGGTATGTTGCCAGAAATGCCATTTCGGATTATCTTTGAGCTCAGGCAGACCCTTGTATTCACGTATCCAGAGCGGTACGTCAGTAAAATGTCCTGCCAGCACAATATTATAGAAAGCTTTCGAGGTATAGAACATCGGCTGCTTGCCGTAGTGCTGTTTGAGCAGGTCATGCATGACCTGGATTTCTTTGAGTAACTGTTCCTTGGAATAGGTATTAATACAGTTACTGTCATATTCAAGATCGATTACCGGAGGTAAGGCATCCGCTTTATTCGGTACGCTTTCGATAAAGTTTTGCGCTTGAATCTTACCCTCCCGACAGAGACGATAAAAATGATAGGCACCGACCAGCAAACCCTGTTCGCGAGCCTTAAACCAGTTTTCCTGAAATTTGCTGTCCTTAAAGTCACCGCCTTCGGTTGATTTTAAATAAACAAAGCGGTATTTATCTTTGGGAATCTGCTGCCAGTTAATCTCTTTTTGATGATGCGAAACATCAAAACCATGAATGTCATATTCGGAAGCGTTGGCAGGTAGCGGTTTCAGCAATAGCCACCAGATTGCACCGACCACAGCAAGCAGCAGAATGACACTCATGATTGTTGCCCAAAGAGGTGGATAATGCTTGTCTGGCTTTTTCATCAAGTTCTTCAAAATTTGACTCTATCTAGCTTATACCGATTTGTCTTGTATCGGGATGATGATCATACTGGCGTATTCTTGGGAATATGCCAGAAAATATAGGCGGCAATGATATTCAAACAGCCCAGACAGATCAGGGCGAGATGGAATGCATTATCCAGCTGCTCAGCGCCAAAGTAGGCACTAAACATATTTACCAGCGTACCTGCCAGTGCGACCCCAATACTCATCGATAGCATCATGATCATGGACAGAAAACTGTTGCCACTACTGGCATCCTGCTGACTTAAGTCTTTTAAGGTTAAAGTATTCATGGAAACAAACTGCAGTGAGTTCAAGATACCAAAAATAAAGAAATGAATCGCACGTAGCCAGATCGGTGTATCCGCCGTAGTCAGGGCAAAGCTGGCAATACATAGCCCCACCAGTAAAGTATTTACCAGTAAAACCTGGCGATAGCCAAAGTGCTGAATGATCTTGCGAATAATGGGTTTGGAAGCCAATGAACCTAATACAGTTGGAATCATCAGCAAACCGGTAATAAAGGGTTCAAAACCAAACGCGACCTGCAACATCAGCGGTAACAGGAAAGGAATTGAGTTACCACCAAGACGGGCAAAGAAATTACCCAGAATCCCAATAGAATAAATCCGGTTTTTAAACAGCTTGCTGCGGAACAGGGCATTGCTATGCGTATATGAATGATAGGCATAGATCAGTGAAAACAGGAACCCAGCTGCAACTAAGCTGAGACTCCACCACAATGGATATTGCGGATTGGCAAAGTTCTCAATGCCCAGACATAGCCCGACCATCGCCACCACCAGCATAACAAAACCGGCATAGTCAAACTTCGCCACATCCGGTTCAGTAACATTCGGCATGGCTTTGAAGGTAATCAGGGTGCCAAGCAGGCCAATCGGCAGGTTAATCAGAAATACCCATTGCCAGGACAGGTATTCGACCATCCAGCCACCTAGCGTCGGGCCAATCAGGGGACCAATCAGGCCGGCCAGACTCATCAGGCTCATTGCAGCCAGAAACTGGGTGCGTGGAATGATCTTCAACATTGCCAGACGACCGACTGGTAACAGCAAAGCACCACCAATACCTTGCAGAACCCGATAGAGCAGGAGTTCATTCAGGCTGTTTGAGACAGCACAACCTATTGATGCAAGCGTAAAAATAATGATGGCGCTAAAATAGGTATTACGTACACCAAAACGATCTGCCAGCCAGCCACTCAAGGGAATACAGACTGCAACCGAAAGTACATAAGCCACCACCACACTATGCATCCGCAACGGATCTTCCTGCAGGCTAAGCGCAATTGCAGGCAGGGCAGTATTGATAATCGTGGTGTCCAGACCTTGCATGAAAAAGCCGATCGATACCAATAAGACCAGCAGTCTAAATTCGGGTTGCAGCGCTTGATGGGTGGGCGTGGCATTCATGTGATATTTAGAAAGTCATGTAATTTTGAATGTGGGCTCAGTTTAAATCAATTCACCCCATCCGTTGTACTAAATCAGTGTCTTATTCTGGTATTTATGACATGAAATATAACCATGAAAGCTCATTGATATCAGTTGGATAAGTGGGGTTTAGCAGAAATAGCAACTGCTTGCTGAAAAGTAATAAATGTATTGAAACCGGCTAGTGTTACAAGAATATATGACGTTTCTGTCATGAAACTGCAATAAAAACGTCATAATCTTGGCCACATCTTACAGTAATGCTGATCTCCCTCAGCAGGTATGTTTTATGTCTATCGAAATCTTGATGGTTATCGGCTTCTGTCTAGCAGCCTACTCCATTGTCGGCAATGATGTGCCTCAGACATTGGGAACCTTTATCTCATCAAATTCACATCGACCTTGGTGGCTGCTGTGGATTTATATCAGCGTCATCCTTGTGGTGGTTTTGGTCTATGGCTGGTATGCATCAGGGGTAGGAGATGCCTCTTATGGCCGTCTCGAAACGATTCCATTCCCTGAGGGTGGGATTACCTGGCTGTATATTGTACCGCCAATTCTACTCTTGTTATTAACCAAATATGGTATTCCAGTCAGTACTACATTCTTGGTGCTCACCATTTTCTCTCCAGCGAGCTTAGGTTCGATGATGGTGAAATCGATGATGGGTTATGCTGTAGCCTTCATCTCAGCTTTGGTGATTTACCGTTTTGTTGCCAACAAAATGACGGTTTATTTTAACCAAACCAAAGACCAAGAGCATTCGACCAAATGGATGATCTTACAATGGTTATCAACCGGTTTCTTATGGAGCCAATGGTTGATCCAAGACTTAGCCAATATCTTTGTGTATGTGCCACGTCAGGTTCCATTTGAATTCCTGATGTTTGCGATTGCGGTATTCGTGGTCTTGCTGGGTGTGATTCTGTACCAACGTGGTGGTGCAATCCAGAAGATCGTCGATACCAAAACCGATGTAACTGATGTTCGTGCAGCAACCATTGTTGACTTTATCTATGCCATTATCTTATTGATCTTCAAAGAGTGGAGCAACATTCCAATGAGTACCACATGGGTGTTCTTGGGTCTACTTGCAGGTCGTGAGTTTGCGATCTCGATGATCGTCAATGGTGTGAGCAAACACCGTACTTCACGGAACGTCAGCAAAGATGCAATGAAGTTAATGTTTGGTTTAGCAATGTCTGTGATTTTGGCGACAACACTACCTTGGTTCTATAACCTGGTGACTAACTTGGCTTCTTAAGAGTTAAAAAATAAAAAAGCGAGCTTCGGCTCGCTTTTTTATTTTTTAGATCAGCATTTAAATTGCAAACTGTTTTGGACTATCCAGATTTTTCAGGGCATTAAAGATATGTGCAGAATGTTCGCAGACAATTAGTTTGGCACGATGCTGGGGTGGCAGGAAGCCTTCATTCACGGCATGATCCAGCTGGGCAATGAGTGGATCATAAAAGTTATTCACGTTGTATAGCATCATTGGTTTCTGGTGCTGGTTCAACTGTCCCCAAGTCGCAATTTCCAGAATTTCCTCAAAAGTGCCTAGTCCACCTGGCAGAGCAACGAAGGCACAGGCACGTTCTGCCATTAACGCTTTGCGTTCATGCATGGACTGCACAATATGCAGTTCAGTCAGCTTGCTATGCGCAATTTCATAATCCAGCATAAACTCGGGAATCACACCTACAGCTTCACCGCCATGTTCAATCATGGCATCAGCGACCTGACCCATCAGGCCGATGCTGGCACCACCGTAGACCAGACCAAAGCCTTGCTGGGCCAGACTCTGTACAAGCTGAATAGCTTTTTCCTGATAAATAGGATTATTGCCAGCACGTGAACCACAATATAGGGCAACGAGCGGGCGGGTAGTGCGGGGAGATTTGTTTTTATGTTCAGTCATTTTAATTACGCTAGTCATGTCTCTCTTTCACCTTATCATTTTTTAATTTTGTTACTACAACATATATTAAAAATATGACAATTCTATGCATCATTCTTGCCAATCTTGAAGTCAAGAGTCAGTAAGCTTAAACCAAAGCATGAAAACTGGTAAATTTCATTTTGAACTTGCTATACTGAAAATCTGTCTTACTACAATAGAAATCACATGGGTAGTCGAAGTTGGCGCTTTAACCAGATAAAACGTCACCATATCAAGTGTTTAAATAAAATTGGACATAGTTCCGCGCTACGCAGCAGCATTGCATATCTTTCCACTGATCTACAGGAGAGAATGCAATGATTTTCGAATGGATGTCAGATCCTTCTGCCTGGATTGGCCTGCTAACTCTGATTGTGCTGGAAATTGTTCTGGGCATCGATAACCTGGTCTTTATTGCAATTCTTGCTGAAAAACTGCCGCCAGAACAACGTAATACCGCCCGAATTGTAGGTTTGACCCTGGCCCTGGTCATGCGTCTGATCCTGCTGGCCTCTATTGCCTGGGTAGTCACGCTGACTGAACCGTTCTTCTATATTTTTGATCATCCATTTTCCGGACGTGACCTGATTCTGCTGTTTGGTGGGGTATTCCTGTTATTTAAGGGCACCATGGAATTACATGAGCGCCTTGAAGCCAAGCCAGTGGTCAAAGAAGAAAATCCGGTGCATGCCGTGTTCTGGATGGTGATCGTTCAGATCGTGGTGCTGGATGCCGTGTTCTCACTCGACAGTGTGATTACTGCTGTGGGTATGGTCAAAGACCTGTCGGTAATGATGATTGCAGTGATTATCGCTGTCGGCATCATGCTATGGGCTTCCAAGGCCTTGATGGATTTTGTGAATCGTCATCCTACTGTGGTCATCCTTTGTCTCGGCTTCCTGATGATGATCGGTTTCTCGCTGGTGGTTGAAGGTTTCGGCTTCCATATTCCAAAAGGCTACCTGTACGCAGCGATTGGTTTTTCGGTCATTGTCGAATTTATTAACCAGACCATGAAACGCAATCAGGAAAAAATGGTGACAACTACAGATCTGCGTTATCGCACTGCTTCAGCCGTGATGCGTATGCTCGGTGGTAAACCTGCTCAGGATAATGCTGCTTCTGAGCCGGTAGATGTACTGGCAACGCGTGCCTTTGCTGACGAAGTGTTTAATGATGATGAAAATGGCGTTTATCACAGTGTGATGGTGCAGGGCGTACTCGGCCTGTCTGAACGTCCGGTGAAGTCGGTGATGACCCCGCGTCCTGAACTGGAATGGATTGATCTGGATGAAGATGAAGCTATCATTAAGGCCCATCTGTTGCAGATGAGTCATTCACGTCTGATCGTGGCACGTGGTGAGCTGGACAATATTGCTGGTGTAGTACTGACCCATAAAGTGCTAAACGAATATATCGAAACAGGTGTACTTGATTTCGAAAAACATCTACGTGAACCGGTAATTGTGCATGAAAATGCTCAGGTACTGATGGTGATGGACCAGTTGCGTCAGGCGCCGCTACAAATGGCGATTGTGCTGAACGAGTATGGTTCGATCGAAGGGATTGCAACACCGATTGATGTGCTTGAAGCCATTGCCGGTGAATTCCCGGATGAAGATGAAATGGAAACCGCCGCTGAAAGTCTGCATGACGGTAGCCTGTTGCTGGAAGGTTCAACCGATATCCGTCATGTATCCTTGCTGATTGGCCGTGATCTGGTGGATGAATCAGAAGAATATTCGACGCTGTCGGGCTATATTTTATTCCACCTTGGCCGTCTGCCTGAAAATGGTGAGAAGTTCGAAGCCGATGGTCATATCTTTGAAGTCGTGACAATGGATGGTCATAAGATCGAAAAAGTCCATATTATTCCGCAAGAACAAAACAAGAATTGAGTTCTGCCTCAGGTATGCGCTGAATTTTGCTAAAATAGCCCGCATCGTCGGGCTATTTTTTTTGGAATTCATTTTTGGAACTTACCCTCTCAGTAGCATGTCCATGTGGACTGGGCATTTATGAAAGCTGTTGTCAGCCACTGCATCAAGGCAAGCGAATTGCACAGACAGCCGAACAGTTGATGCGTTCACGTTATAGTGCCTTTGCCAAACAGGAAATTAACTATATCCAGCAGACGACCGCATTGGGACAGCAAAGGTTTTTAGATATGGCTGCAATTGCCGAGTGGAGCAGGACCAATCAATGGCTGAAACTGGAAATCGTGCAAACCAATGAAAAACTAGATAAATGTCATGCAATGGTCGAGTTCAAGGCACATTTTCATGATGGCACACAGGCACAAATTCATCATGAAGCGTCCCATTTCGTCAAAGTAAAAGGCTGCTGGTATTTTCTCGATCTGACCACAGATCAACAATTTACAATGAAGCAAGCCTGCATTTGCGGTTCAGGGAAAAAATTTAAGCTATGTTGTGCGCAATTTTTGTAACTTTCACATAGATTTGCCTTAGAATAGCCGCCATCTCAAAGCCTCAGGTGGAAGCAGGGCGATGTTGTTGACCGTAATCTATATTATTGCCATTACCGCAGAAGCGATGACCGGTGCTTTATCCGCTGGACGGCGCAGCATGGACTGGTTTGGGGTCGTGATCATTGCCTGTGTTACGGCACTGGGAGGTGGTTCGGTTCGCGATGTGCTGCTTGGTCACTATCCACTAACCTGGGTCAAGCATCCTGAATATCTGGTGCTGACCTGCTGTGCGGCTTTTGTCACCATTCTGATTGCCAAATGGATGCGTCATTTACGTAACATCTTCCTGGTACTAGATGCCTTGGGGCTCATCGGTTTTACCATTATCGGTTGCCAGATCGCATTAGAAATGGGGCATGGTTTTGTGGTCAGTGCCGTAGCTGGTGTCCTGACGGGTGTCTCCGGCGGTATTCTGCGTGACATTCTGTGTAATGATGTGCCGCTGGTGTTCCGTCGTGAACTGTATGCCAGTATTTCCTTCGTTGCGGTAATCTTCTACTGGCTGTGTAGCCACGCAGGTCTGTCGCTTGAGCTGACCATCATTTCTACCTTGATCTTCGGTTTTACCCTGCGCCTGATCGCCATTTACTTTGGCCTGGAAATGCCGAAATTTATCTATAAAGATGATGATGAACAATCCGCCTCATCTAAGGATGAATCATAAAACACGATTTTCAGATGAGCGAGGCAAAATAGCCTCGTTTCTGCATTCAATCGTAGTATAAAAATAGGATGAAGACTTCTGCTTTCCCTGCAGTTTCTCCCAAATCACATATCAGAGATTTACTTATGGACCTAGTTTCCCGGATTCAGCGCTTACCTGTAGGCAGGTTTCACTATATGTTGCTGGTCGTGATTGGTTTAGGCTGGATGTTCGATGCCATGGACACCGGACTGATTTCCTTCATTCTGGCTAAAATGGCAGAAGACTGGCAGATGACCCCTGACCAGAAAAGCTGGGTAGTTTCAATCGGTTTTATCGGGATGGCAATTGGGGCAATCTGTTCTGGCGGTCTGGCAGACCGTTATGGCCGCAAAACCATATTCGCTTTAACGCTGGTGATCTATAGTCTGGCAACCGCGGCTTGTGCCTTTGCATCGAACCTGACCTGGCTACTGGTCTTCCGCTTTATTGTCGGCCTGGGGTTGGGTGGTCAGTTACCGGTTGCTGTAACGCTGGTCAGTGAATATATTCCGGCACAGGTACGTGGCCGTTTTATTGTTTTACTGGAAAGTTTCTGGGGATTGGGCTGGCTCTGTGCAGCCTTGATTTCTTATTTTGTGATTCCGAAATTTGACTGGCATACCGCCTTTTTAATCGGTGGTATTCCTGCACTGTATGCAATTGTGATCTGGAAATTCGTTCCGGAGTCGATTCCCTTCCTGATCAACCGTGGCCGTATCGATGAAGCGCATGCCTTGGTGAAAAAGATTGAAGCCAAGTGTGGGGTAGAGGTATTGGAAATCTTCCAGGTTCAACCTGTGGCCGAAAAACAGACGATTTCTTTTGTTCAGCTCTGGTCAGGCATATTTGCCCGCCGTACTTTAATGCTGTGGTTGATCTGGTTCGGCATCATCTTCTCTTACTATGGTATTTTCACCTGGTTGCCAAGTCTGTTAGTGAAGGAAGGCTATACCATTGTCCAGTCTTTTGAATATGTACTGATCATGATTCTGGCGCAGTTGCCAGGCTATCTGGTTGCAGCATGGCTGGTAGAAAAACTTGGACGTAAGGCAACACTGGCCGGCTTTATTGGCATGTGTGCCGTATCTGCCTATTTCTTTGGTCAGTCCGGCAGTGTCACCGAAATCGTGATCTGGGGCTGTCTGATGTCCTTCTTTAACCTCGGTGCTTGGGGTGTGCTCTATACCTATACGCCAGAACAGTACCCAACCAATATCCGTGCTTTTGGTTCGGGCTGGGCAGGGGCAATCGGCCGGATTGGTGGTATTGTTGCGCCATTTGCAGTCACCCATCTGATGGTCATGCCGAGCGGCTTCAGCTATGTCTTTACCATGTTTACCGTGGTTCTGATTGCTGTAGCTGTGGTGATCTTGGTACTGGGTGAAGAAACTAAAGGTCGGACTTTAGAATCCTTGAGTCAATAAAGGTGGTGATTTTTTAGTTGCTTAGGGCGTTTAAAGTGGATATTTTTACGCCATAAGACACGATTTGTCGCACTGTGTACTGTACTGCCCTTGTGCAGTCAGGCAGTGCGACTTAGCATAAGAAACATTGATACAAAAACGACATTTTTAGGATTATAGGTTGTTATGACAAGCCTTGCGCATCATGCGACAGAAAACCGTTCCGTAGCAGAATTTACCGAACAGGCCTACCTCAACTACGCCATGTACGTCATCATGGATCGTGCACTGCCACACATCAGTGACGGTCTGAAACCGGTACAGCGCCGTATTGTTTATGCCATGAGTGAGCTGGGGCTCAAGTGGACCAGCAAACCAAAGAAATCTGCACGTACTGTGGGTGATGTACTGGGCAAATACCATCCACATGGCGACTCAGCCTGCTATGAAGCGATGGTGCTGATGGCACAGCCGTTCAGTTACCGTTATCCGTTTATTGAGGGGCAGGGCAACTGGGGTTCACCAGATGATCCAAAGTCTTTCGCGGCGATGCGATATACCGAAGCCAAACTGTCACAATATAGTGAATTATTGCTTTCTGAGTTGGGTCAAGGCACCTGTGACTGGCAGGACAACTTCGACGGTTCGATGAAAGAGCCAGTCAATCTGCCGGCACGCGTACCGAACATCTTGTTGAATGGTACCACGGGTATTGCCGTGGGTATGGCAACCGATATTCCACCACATAACCTGCGTGAAGTGGTCAAAGGTACAATTGCACTGATTCGTAATCCGAACCTGACCGATGTCAAAGTAGCTGAATATATTCCGGGACCGGACTTACCGACCAAAGCAGAAATTATTACTCCACCGGCTGAATTGCTAAAAATGCAAACGACAGGTCGTGGTAGTTACCGTATGCGTGCCGTATATACGGTTGAAAAAAACGAGATCGTGATTACTGAACTGCCCTATCAGGTGTCTGGTTCCAAAATCATTACCCAGATTGCAGACCAGATGCAGGCAAAGAAACTGCCTTTAGTCACAGATGTACGTGATGAATCCGATCATGAAAATCCGACCCGTCTGGTCATTGTGTTGCGTTCAAATCGTATCGATGCTGAATCGGTAATGAGTCATCTGTTCGCAACCACCGATCTTGAATCCAGCTATCGCGTCAATATGAATATGATTGGTGCGGATGGTCGCCCGCAGGTGAAATCGATCCGTCGTATTTTGCTGGAATGGATTGAAATCCGTAAGACCACTGTGACCCGTCGTCTGCAATTCCATCTGAATAAAATCGAGAAACGCTTACATATTTTGGGTGGCTTGATCATTGCCTACCTGAATATTGATGAAGTGATTCAGATCATCCGTGAAGAAGATCAGCCTAAACCGGTGCTGATGCAACGGTTCGGTATTGATGAAATTCAGGCAGAAGCCATTTTAGAACTCAAGTTGCGTCATTTGGCCAAGCTTGAAGAAATGGAAATGCGCCGTGAGCAGGAAGAGTTAGAAGCCAAGGCAGCTGAAATCCGTGAGCAACTGGCCAATCCAGAATCTTTAAAGAATTTGATCATCAATGAACTTAAAGATGATGCCAAGAAATTTGGTGATGATCGCCGTTCTCCAATCGTAGAGCGTGCCGAAGCTGCGGCAATTGATGAAACTGAAATACTGCCTGCTGATCCGGTGACCGTGGTCTTATCTGAAGCTGGCTGGATCCGCTGTGCCAAAGGCCATGAAGTGGATGCCGAAAACCTGAACTTCCGTGCAGGGGATCAGTACTTGAGTCATGCCCAAGGCAAATCTAATCAGCGTGTTTATGTACTGGATGATACGGGGCGCAGTTATGCCTTGGCCATCAACAGTCTGCCGTCTGCGCGAGGATTAGGTGAACCACTGAGTTCAAAACTTTCTCCTGCAAGTGGCGTCGGCTTTAAACAGGTTCTGGTTGCCGAAGATGAGGCAGAAATCCTCGCAATCAGCAGCAAAGGTTATGGTTTCAAGACCCAAGCCAAGCAGCTGGATACCAATGCCAAGGCGGGCAAGGCATTCCTGACTGTGCCGGAAGGTGCGCAGGCAATGAATCTGCAGCCACTTGAAGACAAAACTCATCTGGCATTGCTCAGCTCTGCAGGTCGTCTATTAATTGTTGATTTGACTGAATTACCTGTGTTGAATAGAGGCAAAGGTAATAAATTGATACAACTTGAAGATAAAGATCAGATTTTGTCCATGACAGCCTTGAGTTTAGATGAAATAATTCAAGTGCTTGCAGGACAACAGCAAATAAAATTAAAAGGGGATGATCTGCAAAAGTACATCGGCAAACGCGGTTCGAAAGGACAGCTTTTACCACGCGGATATCAAAAAGCAAATAAACTGTTGATTCAAAGATAAGACTAGCATCCATCAATCGAAATACGTTATATATGAACAACGATTCGACAAGATGGATGCATTATTGCGCATAAACAAGTTAAAAAATTAGCGCAATATTGAAAAAAACAGTTGAGATTCTAAGGATTATGATTGGAGAGAATGGCATTATGGAAAAGATTTGGTTCGCTGAATACGAGAAAACAGGGATTCCACGCACTGTAGAACTGCCACCAGAAAACACTTCATTAGTTGATATTTTTGAGCGTAATTTCCAGAAGTTTGGCTCACGTGATGCCTTTATCTTTATGGATAAAGTAATGACGTTTAACGAGCTGGAAGAAGCTAGTCGTAAATTTGCAACATATTTACAGAGCTTGGGGCTTGCAAAAGGTACACGCGTGGCAGTGATGATGCCAAACGTGTTGCAATATCCGGTCGTGGCATTGGGCGTATTCCGTGCTGGTCTGGTATTGGTCAATGTAAATCCACTTTATACTTCACGTGAACTTGAACATCAGTTAAATGACTCTGGTACAGAAGTACTGGTGATCATTGAAAACTTCGCTTCTGTATATCAAGCAATTATTGGCAAAACACCAGTGAAGCACGTCGTTGTTGCTTCTGTAGGTGATATGCTGGGTGCACTTAAAGGTACGCTAGTTAATTTTGTGCTACGTTCTGTACGTAAACAGATTCCAGCATGGGATATTCCAGGTCACATCAAGTTCAATGCTGCGCTGAACAAAGTCAGCCCAACGAACTATAAACGTCCTGAACTGACTTTAAGTGATACTGCTGTACTGCAATATACTGGTGGTACGACAGGTGTTTCTAAAGGTGCTGAACTGACACATCGCAACCTGGTTGCAAACATGCTGCAATGTGATGGTATTTTCCAGAGCAAATTCGGTGCACAAGATGGCCAGCCAGATGACCGTATTTTCTGTGCTCTACCGTTGTACCATATCTTTGCATTCATGGTGTGTGCACTGTACGGTATGTATAAAGGTCAAGCCAATGTTCTGATTCCAAATCCGCGTGATCTGCCTGCGGTAATTAAAGAATTACGTAAATACCAGCCAACGTTCTTCCCGGCAGTGAATACTTTATTCAATGCATTGATCAATAATGAAGACTTCAAACAGCTGGATCACAGTCGTCTGAAAATGGCGATGGGTGGTGGTATGGCGGTGCTGCCTTCTACTGCAGAAGCATGGAAGAAAGTTACAGGCACTAACATCATCGAAGGTTATGGTTTATCAGAAACTTCTCCGGTTGCAACTGCAAACCCGCCTGCATCTGAAGAATTTAGCGGCACCATTGGTATTCCATTGCCGTTGACTGAAGTTGCAATTTTAGATGACGATGGCAATGAAGTACCATTGGGCGAGCAGGGCGAGATTTCAATCCGTGGTCCTCAGGTGATGAAGGGTTACTGGAACCGTCAGGATGAAACTGACAAAGTCATGATTAATGGTTACTTCCGTACCGGTGATATCGGTGTGATGAACGATCGTGGTTATGTGAAGATTGTAGATCGTAAAAAAGACATGATTCTGGTATCTGGTTTCAACGTTTATCCTTCAGAGATTGAAGAAATCGTTGCGAAACATCCAAAAGTGCTGGAAGTGGCTGCTATTGGTGTACCAGATGAGAAATCAGGTGAAGTGCCTAAACTGTTCGTGGTGAAAAAAGACCCATCTTTAACAACTGAAGAAGTTCTGGCATTCGCAAAAGAAAATCTGACAGGTTACAAGCGTCCGCGTTATGTAGAATTCCTGGATGAATTGCCAAAATCTAACGTAGGTAAAATCCTGCGTAAAGATCTACGCAAAACAGCTTAAAAGCTGTGTAAAAAAAGCGCCTTTGATAGGCGCTTTTTTTATGGAATCTTTTTAAAGTTGGGCAGATTTATTCTTTTCCATCCACCAGCGGTCGAAGTAGCGACGACCAACGCCTACAATCCCGACGAAGATAAACAGGCTAATGAAGTGACGGTTGAAACCAGGGCGGTAGAACTCGCCATAGCTGAGCACATTATCAATCAGGCAATATACTAAAATAATCGTCAGCCAATGCCACAGGGTATAGCGCTTGATGCCCACTGCATAAAAGGCAATCCATAACATCACAAAGGTGAACAGAGCTGACCAGATATTCATATTGGCGGCGATGACACTGAGTAAAAATGCCACGATCGGCAATACAATTTTCAGGACGCGATCCACTTGCAGCTGATGTTGACGCTGGCGTTCCAGTACATCCAACATTTCTTTTTGATCGGGACTGACCATCGTGAATCCTTATGTGGTTGCTAAAACACCCTATTTAACAAAATTTATTCACGAAATGCCATGCTATGATACAGATAAAATTTTCATGAGAAAAATCAGATGCAGAGCATTAGTGGGATCATTTATCTCATTTTAGCGGCTTGTCTGCTACCTTATGTGTTTACCATGATTGCTAAAAAAGCTGGAGGCTTTAAGGCTAAAGATAACCAGAATCCGCGTGATTTTTTAGAACAGTCTACCGGTGTTGCAAAACGTGCTCATGCTGTTCAGCAGAACAGTTTTGAAAGCTTGCCGCTGTTTATTGCAGCTGTCCTGATGGCTGAATATCTGGTCATGCCGCAAAGTCTGATTATGACTTTTGGTATTGGTTATCTGATTTTCCGGGTGCTGTACGGTATTTGCTATCTGGCAAACTGGGCGACATTGCGTTCCATCATGTGGTTGCTTTCCATGTTATGTCCGATTGCGTTATTGCTACTGATCATCAAACTAATTTAGGTCAGTCCAGCCATCAATCGCCTGATTAATTGTTCGATATTTTTAAACCGAAAAAAATCTGCAAAAAACCGTTATAATTGTCGCGGTTTTTAAAAGATTTAACTTGTTAAAGAGTGATGCTATGAGCTACAGCAATATCCCAGCGGGTAAAGATGCACCAAATGACATCTATGTAATTATTGAAATTCCTGCAAACGCAGCACCAATCAAATACGAAATCGACAAAGATTCTGATGCGCTATTTGTAGACCGTTTCATGGGTACAGCAATGTTCTACCCAGCAAACTATGGTTATGTTCCAAACACTTTATCTCTAGATGGTGACCCTCTAGACGTATTGGTTGTGACACCACACCCAGTAGAGCCGGGTTCTGTTATTCGCTGCCGTCCTGTGGGCAAACTGAACATGGAAGATGACGGTGGTGTTGATGCGAAACTGGTTGCAGTTCCACACGACAAATTGACACCGATCTATAAAGATGTTCAGGAATATACTGATCTTCCTCCATTATTGATCAGCCAGATCGAACACTTCTTCCAGCACTACAAAGACTTGGAACCAGGTAAATGGGTTAAGTTAAGTGGTTGGGAAGGTGCAGATGTTGCGAAACAAGAAGTACTAGACTCAATTGCTGCTTATGCAGAAGCAAACAAATAATTGCTTTGCTTTTCCATTTAAGTCTTTAAACTTTTAAAGCTTAAATAAAAAAACCTGCACAATGTGCAGGTTTTTTTGATTTAAAGCATCGTCAGGACATTAGAATAATTTCACCGGGATGTCTAACCAGATACGCCATTCATTTGTTGAGCTGATAGCATTACTTACATAGTTGCCAGAAGCATTATTGTAAGTATCACTTGCGCGCAAGTATGAGTGACGTAAGCGTAAGTTTGCATCTTTGAATGCACCAGATTGAACCGTATATTTCACTTGGTTAAAGAATTCATGTTCTTCAGCTTGGTCGATAATTTGTGCTGGATTATTTATTTCGGCTACATCAATATCCCAACCATAAACGAATGCTGTTGTCCAGTTTAGACCTGGAAGACCATGGTTTTTAAAATTATAGTTGTACTGTAAGCCAACAGATTTTTCATCGTTACCCTTAAAGTCGGATAAGTATGAGTTTGGTACATAAATGCTTTGTAGACCATCTGCGTTGTAAGCATAGTCGTAACCTATGTTGCCCGCATTATCTTGGTATGCAAGCATCAAATTGTGTGCATCTCTGTTATAGCTTGCAGATACACCCCAAATTGAGTTAGTCAATTCTTCAGTTGCACTGCGTGGATCAGTGGTTGCTGCTCCAACTTTCCATTTAGTATTGTAACCCATTGCCTCTAAAGTTACGGTCGCACCATTTGCTGTAGGAAAGCTGTAATTTACATTCCCATAGTGACGATCTAATTTATCTTTAACGTCTACCCCATAATAAGAGGCATTAACTTGGTCGTTAAACTTGTATTTCGCGCCCCAGAAAATAGCACTGTCCAAATTTTGTTGGTCTGAGCTGATATCATTAGACCATTGATTTTTAGTGAATTTACCACCGATTAACGTCAAGTCTTTAATTTCGTTACTTTCAATATAAAGACCAGTGTAGTACTCAGGGGTTAAACGAGCAGTATTACTTGCAATTACTGGAATTTCAGATACTTGCGTACCATATTTAGCCGTTGTGTTTGATACGCGTGCTTTGACATAAGCACCTCCACGTGCCCAATGATCATAGGCATCTTTAGTTCCATCGGCATTATCTTGACTATGCGTTGGGATCATTTGGTTACCAGTATGCCCATTTTTACCGAGTTTAAATGAAGCATCACCAATGATACCTGCACCAAAACCAACAATACCTTTGGTAAAGCCAGAATCTAGATTAATTATTGCTGTTTGAGCTGCAGAGCTTGTATCATCAACACCATTTTTTTTATCACGGCTTAAGTAACCCGTACGGAATAGAACTGTGCCTTCAGCATCTTCTACAAAGCCTTTTGCTTCACTTTGTTCGCTTGCATAAGCTGTAGAGATCAGAGCAGCTTGTACCAACACTGCTAATGTAAGTTTCTTTGCGTTTAACATGGGGAGAGAGCCTCATATATGTTTTTTTGTACTGCATCTGCTTAAAGCACACGCAGAAATTAACCAAATTGTATAATTAATCTGATAAAAAATATCGTTTTTATGACATTCTTTAAACTAAAGTTGAGTTTTTTTAACCTATTATTCACAATCACGCTATAGTTTTTAGTATTATTTTTTTCCATAAGGTAAAATTAATATTGAAAACAATAAGATAAAAATAAAGTTTTTATAATGTAATATTTTTAATAATGAAGGGCATGTTTCAGAGCTCATATTGATTTTTTTTAATTTGATGTTATGTAAGGTTAAAACTGATTAAAAGATTCTATAAGCTGTTTTGTCCACTTTAACAATACTTTAAATTTTTCCTTTATACTGCAATTCACTATTTAGACTAGTTCACAGTCATCCATTTTCATTTTTAAACCTTTTGGTAAAAATTTATTATTCACGTTTTTCATATTCTTAACCCCCCGTTTATTCAAACCTGGTAAATGAGGGCATGTATGTCTCAACTGCCAAAACTCGGTTTGCTTGTGCTTCTTGTTACCATGACTTCAGGTGCTTTTGCTGAAGATACCCAAAATCTATCTAGGGGTGAACTTAGCGCAATTATTGGTGTCATGAACAAATATATTTACCGTGGTGGTGAGGAAAATGATGATCCATTGGTACAGTTTGGACTGGAATATACACACAACAGCGGGAGATTCCTGGGCTATTGGGGCTCAACCTTAAATTATGATTCTTCTGATGCAAATCAGGATCATGGTTTTGAGCATGACTTTTATATTGGTTATGGCCGAGCGCTGAATGAGAACTGAAGCTACTAATCCTAGATCGTATCTTATTACTATCAAAATGATGGGACAGTTTATAGTAAAGATGGCCCAGATAAGCGCGTACTACTGATTTTGAGATACTGAATGACGTGTTTTATAACGACCTGAGCTTAGGTTTAGATGTCATGCTGACAGATCTTAACTATGCAAATGCAGAAGATGTTTATCTCAGTGCAGCTTATAGCTATCTATTACCGCAAAACTTTAACCTGAATACGTCAGTAGGTGCTTCCCTGTATAACGCTAGCGGTGATGATCAACTGATTCAGACCACAGAAAGCTTTAGTTTTAATGAAACACAGATTGGACTAAGTAAAACAGTCGCAAAACGAATTGAATTAAGTCTGGACTATGTCTATGGCGGCAAAGGTTGTGATGACATAGATTTCGATAATCATATTGTCGTAGGTGCAAACTTTAATTTCTAGGTTTTGCTGAAACAGGGATTGCAAGGTGTGTCATATTGATTAAATATTATGCACCTTTTTTATGCATAAAAATTTATCTATATAAAATATAGCTTCAAAAAGTAGCAAGTTGTAAGCGAATATTTAGACATACAGTGGAATAGCGCAAGTACTTTATTTTTCAGTTTTTTCTTAATTTTATCGTTTAACCTAAACCAATTTAAATTTTAATTTTTAATATATATGATTGAAATCAAATATTTATATAAATAAAAAAACTTTTATAGCTAATTTGAATTTTCCTTTTTATGGGTTGGCATAGCTATTGCAAAGCCTAAGTTGAGTTTAAAAACACAACTAAAAACGTCTGCGGACGGTTGGGGGAATCTAACAATGAAATTCACTTTAAAAGCTTTAGCAGTTGCAGCAGTAGCTTCAGCATCCAGTTTTACTTTTGCAGATGAGCCTACATCTCCGCACTCAGTATCTGGCAATATCGGTGTGTTATCGAGCTATAACTTGCGTGGTATTACAAATACACCTGAAAATAAAGATGCCACAATTAATGGTGGTTTAGACTATAACCATGCTTCAGGTTTTTATGCAGGCTGGTGGGGATCAACCCTAAGATATGTGAATACAGATGAATTTTTAAATACTGACGGTGTTCCTGTAATTGTTGAAACAGGTGAAGTCACTAATGCTTTCGAAAATGATTTCTATGCAGGCTATAGCGGTTCAATCAATGATGACTGGGGTTATACAGCAGGCGTAACTTATTATTACTATTATGATATTGGTACCAAAGATGCAAATGGCTTTGAAACCATGTTGGGTTTGACTTATAAAGATTTAGGTATCACTGCACAAACTTTGCTAGAAGATACTCTTTGGGGTAATACAGGCGATACTTATCTAAAAGCATCTTATAGTTATGCATTACCAAAAGATTTTAGTTTGGATACTGCATTAGGCTTATATATTTATGAGGAAAGTGGTGACTTTATTGAAGACTCAACAGAGAGTTTTGGTTTTCGTCATTTCGATATCGGTTTAAGCAAGCCACTTGCTGATACTGGCTTGACTGCAAGTATGAACTATATTTTCGGTGGTTATGACCGTAATGATATAAAACAAAAAAATAAAGTTGTCCTAGGTCTAGGTTACAGCTTCTAATTGTTTAATAGAAAAAAGGCGACAAATGTCGCCTTTTTTTTATTTTTATTGTCCAATCGTTTAGCTTTGCTGACCTCGATAAGATAAAGCTTCCGATAAATGCTGAGGCTGAATTTCTGAATTCTCAGCTAAATCAGCTATACTTCGTGCTACTCGTAATACCCTATGATAAGCACGGGCAGATAAATTTAACTTTTGTTGGGCAAGTTCAAACATTTTACTGGTCTGAGCATTTAGTGGCGCAAATTGCTCTAATTCTTTTGGGTTTAATGCCATATTCAGCTTGTTCTGTCTTTGTATTTGCAGTTCGTAGGCAGTTATCACACGCTCCCTAACGGTTGCAGAATCTTCTACCGGTTGTGTAGATTGTAATTCATGAGCTTGCAGAGGAGGCACATCGATATGCAGGTCAATCCGATCCAGTAATGGCCCAGAAATCCGGTTCTGATAACGCTTGATCATTTCTGGAGAACACTGGCAGCGAATATCCTGATTAAAAGCATAACCACAAGGGCAGGGATTCATCGCTGCAACCAGCTGAAAGTTGGCTGGGAAAGTAATTTGTCGAGAGGCACGCGAAATTACAATTTCCTTAGATTCCAAAGGTTGACGTAATACTTCAAGGACTTTCCTATCAAATTCCGGCAGTTCGTCGAGAAATAACACACCTAGATGTGCCAGCGTAATTTCACCTGGTTTAGGATGCGATCCTCCACCAACCAGGGCAACTGCAGACGCAGTATGATGTGGCGCGCGGAAAGGACGTTGTCCAAAAGTATGACTATTATTGGCAATAGAATAAATACTGGCGACTTCAAGATTTTCTTCAGTATTGAGAGGCGGCAAGATACTGGCTAGCCGAGAAGCCAGTAAAGTTTTACCGGTTCCAGGAGGTCCTCTAAATAATAAAGAATGTCCACCTGCAGCAGCAATTTCCAAAGCCCGTCTTGGGCGCAGCTGGCCTTTGACATCGGCTAAATCAAAGCGAGAATCTGAGTGATTCACCTGTGGTCGGGCCTGCATCTGGACTAAAGGTGCGAGTCTATTTAAATGATCACAAACTTCTTTTAGATGAGCAGCGGCAAATACCCGGAAATCAGGTAACTGACAGGCTTCCTGAGCATTTTCCTTAGGTAGAACCAGTTCATGCTGCGATTGTTGACAGGCAATCGCAATACTAAGCGTACCAGTGATGGGACGGAGTTGACCATCTAAAGCAAGTTCACCGATGAATTCCATACCATCAGCACAGTTTTCGGGTAATTGCCCCGATGCCATCAGAATCCCTAAAGCAATCGGTAGATCTAAGCGTGAACCGTCTTTGGGCAGGTCAGCAGGAGCCAGGTTAATAGTTAAACGTTTGGTCGGAAACTGGTAGCCACTATTTAAAATAGCAGAACGAACCCGATCCTTACTTTCCCGAACCGCCGCTTCGGGCAGTCCAACAATAGTTAAGGAAGGCATGCCCTGACTGACATGAACTTCCACTTCTATTAAAGGGGCATGCAGTCCCAGCAATCCCCGGGTATGAATTTTAGCAAAAGACATTTATTGTTCCATTTTGGTGCGTTATTATTGTTCGTTATTTGTCTTTTATGCACTTCACTGGTGCTTATTTTTTGTTCGATATCTTTTCTTCAAGTGATTCAACTTGTTTGAGCAACTCATTTAAACGCTGATTGGCCTGATTTAAGGCTGTACGCTGACGTTCAATTTCCTCTTTTGAAACCAGATCCATTTTACTTACTGCTTCGTTTAATAAAGCCCGAAGATTATGTTCCAGATCTTTTTTTGGTTCTTCGATTTGCTGCAAGATTGCTTGTAATAAAGTTTCAATCATTGTGTGGTCCATAGAGATGGAAATAAGCGCACAGTTTAACACCGCAGCAATCAAGACTATAGTATTTCAGACAAAATATGGGATTAATCGATAATTATTATCATAAAAGACCACATAAAAATGACTAAAATTTGAAGATTCAAAAGATTTATAAGTATAAAATAATATTCAGGGAAACCGCATGTCGAGCTTTCTAATTTCCCCCGACCTTAGAAATCTTGGCATGAAATTTGAACATAAAACCTTACTGGTGAAATAAGCCGAAGGAAAACAAACATGAAGCTCGTAACTGCAATTGTAAAACCTTTCAAATTAGACGATGTGCGTGAAGCATTGTCTGAAATTGGCGTTCAAGGCATCACTGTGACTGAAGTCAAAGGCTTCGGTCGTCAAAAAGGCCATACTGAACTTTATCGTGGCGCTGAATACGTTGTTGATTTCTTACCAAAAGTCAAAATTGAAATCGCGATCAGCGACGAAATGGTTGACGCGGTAATCGAGTCAATTACGCGTGTAGCAAGCACAGGCAAAATTGGTGACGGAAAAATTTTCGTAACAAATCTGGAACAGGTCATCCGTATTCGTACAGGTGAAACAGGTGCAGACGCTGTTTAATTTGGCACAAAGTTTGCTGAGTAGCGAATAACTCACAAAAACTTGGTTGGGGGATACGAATGAAAAAAATACTACTCGCGTTGGGTCTGTCCAGCGCACTTTTGGGCGGTTCTGTTGCCTGGGCTGAAGAAGCCGCATCAGCAGCCGTTCCTACCGAGGAAGTTGCTTTAGTTGATGCAACCGCAACTCCAGATATTACAGAAGTTACTGCTGTGGAAGCAGTAGAAACAGCGCCGGTTGAAGAAGCGGCAGCTGCAGAAGAAGAAGCCACACTCGATACAGGTGACTCTGCCTGGATTTTAACGTCAACAGCCCTAGTTCTACTCATGACCATTCCAGGTTTAGCCCTGTTCTATGGTGGTATGGTACGTAAGAAAAACGTACTGAGTACTATGGCACATAGCTTTGTAGCAGCTGCAGTAGTCAGCATTGTCTGGGTCGTGATTGGTTATACCCTGGCATTTGGTGAAGGTAATGCCTTTATTGGTAGCCTAGATAAATTTATGCTGTCCGGTATTACGACTGAAGCGCTGTCAGGTACCATTCCTGAAATCCTGTTCGTCATTTTCCAAATGACTTTTGCGATTATTACGGTTGCCATCATTAGCGGTTCTATTGCTGAACGTATGAAGTTTGGTGCTTTCATCGCATTCATCACACTTTGGGTGATTCTGGTTTATGCGCCAATTACTCACTGGGTATGGGGCGGCGGCTGGTTAGGCAGTGACGGTGCATTGGACTTCGCTGGTGGTACAGTCGTACACATTAACTCAGGTGTTGCAGGTCTGGTTGCGGCCTACATGCTGGGTTCGCGCATGGGGCTAGGACGCGAATCTATGGCACCACACAATCTGACGCTTACTGTAGTCGGTGCAAGCTTACTATGGGTGGGCTGGTTCGGTTTCAACGGTGGTTCAGCATTGGGTGCAAACGGTTCAGCAGGTTATGCACTCGTGGTTACACAAGTGGCAGCAGCAGCAGCAACGATCTCTTGGTTAATTACTGAAAAAATTGCACGTGGTAAAGCATCTGTATTAGGTGGTGCATCGGGTGCGGTTGCAGGTCTGGTAGTGATTACTCCAGCAGCTGGTTTCGTGACTGTAGGTGGTGCTTTAGCGATGGGTCTCATCGGTGGTGTAGTATGTTTCTGGGGTATTACTGCACTGAAACGTATGCTTAAGGCTGATGACTCTCTAGATGCTTTTGGTCTGCATGGTGTAGGTGGTATTGTCGGTGCGATTCTGACTGCATTCTTTGCCAGCGAATTTATCATGGGTGACGGTGCACCAACCAATGTAATGCATCAATTATGGGTACAAATTGAAGGGGTACTGGCAACAATCGCTTACTCTGCAATCTTGACCTTTATTATCCTGAAAGTGATCGATCTGATCATTGGTATCCGTGTTTCTTCTGATGATGAGCGCATGGGTCTGGACTTGAGCCAACACGGCGAACGTGTCGAATAATCTGCTAAAACAATAATCAATATATTGTGTGAAACAGCCCGTCAGGGCTGTTTTTTTTCTATATATTGCGTAAAACTCTACAAAGTTCAGAATTTTTGCTACACTCGGAAATCATCAGGATTTGTTCAATTAAACCGCTATGCATTGCCCATTTTGCAATACACCAGACAGTAAAGTGATCGATTCACGCCTGGCCGCCGAAGGTTGCCAGATTCGCCGTCGTCGTGAATGTGTCAGTTGTAATGAACGCTTTACCACCTTTGAAAGTTATGAAGTGGTAATGCCGCGGGTCATCAAGTCTGATGGCAAGAATGAACCCTTTGATGAAGCCAAATTACGCCGTTCTCTTATGCATGCCTTGCAAAAACGTCCTGTGACACAGGAACAGATTGAAACGGTGCTTAGCGATATCCAATTGCAGATTCGCCGTCTCGGTGAACGTGATGTCAAGTCACGCACTATTGGTGAAATCGTGATGCAGTCTTTGTTTGCCCTCGATCATGTTGCTTATGTACGTTTTGCTTCGGTGTATCAGGACTTTCAGGATGTCGAAGCCTTTCGTCGTCAGATCGAACAGATGCAGCAACGCGGCGAATTACAAGAATAAGCATGATTGAAATAACTCAAGATCAAATCTGGATGCGCCGTGCCATCGAACTGGCACGTCAGGGCCAGTATTCCACCAAACCGAATCCAAACGTTGGCTGTGTCATAGTTAAAGATGGCGTAGTAGTGGGCGAAGGTTTTCATCCCAAAGCGGGTCAACCACATGCTGAAGTCTTTGCAATGCGTCAGGCCGGTGAGCAGGCCCATGGTGCAACCGCTTATGTGACTTTGGAACCCTGTGCGCATTATGGGCGGACCCCGCCTTGTGCCAAAGGTCTGGTTGAAGCTGGCGTAGCTAAAGTCGTCGTGGCTTGTCCTGATCCAAATCCACTGGTCGCCGGAAAAGGTGTACAGATCCTGAAAGATGCTGGTATCAACGTTGAAGTGGGCATCTGTGAAGATGAAGCACATCCACTCAATTATGGTTTTCTGAAAGCCATGGCGACTGGGATGCCTTATGTGCGTGTGAAAATTGCATTAAGTCTGGATGGTCGTACCGCGATGGCTTCGGGTGAATCGAAATGGATTACCGGTATAGAGGCTCGGCAAGATGTCCAGCACTGGCGTGCGATTTCTGGTGGGGTAATTACCGGGATTGAAACAGTATTGGCCGATGATTGCCAGCTCAATGTCCGTAGCCTGAAAGGCGTTGATGACATCAGCAGGATTGTTCAGCCAAAACGGATTATTCTGGATCGCCAAGGTCGTTTGCCACTCACTGCTAAGATTTTGGAACAACCAGAAACGGTGATGGTGATGGGACCTTATCGTCAGGAACTGGCGGATCTCGGTGTGATCCAGCTTGAGATTCAGCCTTTAAAAGAATTATTACAGTACCTGGTTCAGCAGCATCAGATTTATGACGTGCTGGTGGAAGCAGGAGCGACTTTATCTAGCGCATTTTTACAGGAAAAACTGGTGGATGAACTCATCAGCTATGTTGCACCGACTCTATTGGGGCAAACTGCGCGTAGTATGTTTAATGCAGAATTCAGCCAAATGGCAGAACAACTTCGATTCAAATTGCAGGACGTGACCCGTTTGGGTGATGACGTGCGCTTCAGGTTAATTCCTTCTCAAGAGACACTATGAATTCAGAGTCTACGGTTTACCACAAACGTCGCCATGCGGCACGTACCACAGATGAATATCTTTTCCATCAGCTGGTTCCTTATCTGGGGAACAAACGCCGTTTACTACACTTAATTCTGGAAGCACTTGAGAGCACGGGAACCCTAAAACGTGAAGATGGCCGTGCGCCGATTTTTGCCGATTTTTTTGCAGGTTCGGGGGTGGTTTCACGTCTGGCCCGTCAGAATGGCTATCGGGTGATTGCCAATGACTGGGAACCGTATAGTCATGCACTCAATCATGCAGTTTTAGCTTGTACCGAAGCACCTGCCTTTAAAGAGCTCGGTGGCTATCAGAAAGCGATTGATTATCTGAACCGTTTACCAGAAGTCAAAGGCTGGGTGACACATAACCTGTGTCCACGCAATGATGAAATTTATGATCCGACCCGTGACCGTTTATTCTTCAAACGCCGTAATGGTATGCGTATTGATGCGATACGCCAGCAGATTGCCACCTGGCAAGCCCAAGGCGCAATTGATGATGTGGAAATGAGTGCTTTATTGGCACCACTTCTATATTCAGCCAGTTTTGTCAGCAATACTTCAGGCGTATTTAAGAGCTTCCATCATGGCTGGGGCGGTAAAACCCAGACCGCGCTGGAACGTATTGAATCGCTGCTTTGGTTAACACCAAGCCGTTTCTGTGAAGATAACAAGCATAAAGGTCCTGCAGCTGAAATGTGGTGTGTCGATGCCCAGCATCTGGCGAATCAGATGAGTGGCTTTGAAGTGGATGTTGCTTATCTCGATCCACCATATAACCAGCATGCTTATAGCAGTAACTATCATGTGTTGAATGCTTTAACCCTCTGGGATCAGGTGGATCTACCGACACCCGATACCAAAGGCTTTAAGAGCGGGATCGACCGTGCTTGGCGTAAAGAGCGTCCAAGTCAGTACAACTCGTCCAAGCATGCCAAGGAAGCCTATGAAACCTTGTTGGCAACCATCAATGCACGTTTTATTCTGACCAGTTATTCAACCGATGGTAATATCAGTGCGACAGATCTGTTGCAGGCCAATCTGAAACGTGGCCGTGTGACCTTGCTAACTCAAGATGTGCCACGTTACCGTGTCAGCAAGCAGCGCCAGTCCGAGCGTGCACGTGTACTGGAATTTATCGTGATTACCGACACGCATGCCAAGTCTGGGCCACCGATCCGTCAATTGTTGGGTCAGTTACACCATTATGCAGAACTGGGTGGTGTCGATACGACCAGTGTGAGTACGCAGCTAGCTCTCTGGTAAAAGCATAAAAAGGAATAGAAAATGTTTACAGGTATTATTGAAAGCCTCGGTAAGGTCGAAAGCCTGCAAAATGTCGGCGGTGATGTACGCTTACGTATTCAGACTGATCTGGATATGACCGATGTCCATCTGGGCGATTCAATTGCCACCAATGGCATTTGCCTGACTGTAATTGACTGGGGCGACAACTGGTATGCAGCAGACGTGTCTCGAGAAAGTTTAAATCGAACCACACTTGGTAACTGGAAAGCGGGTCAACCTGTAAATGTTGAAAAAGCCATGCTGCCAACCACACGCTTTGGCGGGCATATTGTTTCTGGTCATGTCGACGCGGTGGGCGAAATCACGGTAGTGCGTTCTGATGCCCGTTCCATCTATTTTGAAGTGACAGCACCTGCTGAAATTGCCAAGTATCTGGCAGAGAAAGGTTCAGTGACAGTAGATGGTATCAGCCTGACCATTAACCATCTGCGTGGCAATATTCTCAGTTTAAACCTGATTCCGCATACCGCTGAACGAACCAATATTGGCACCTGGAAAGTCGGGACCAAAGTTAATCTGGAAGTCGATGTGCTAGCACGTTATATCGAGCGTTTGTTGCTGGGTAACAAGGCAGCTGAAACCACACCACAGTCAAAAATCAGTATGGATTTTTTAGCTGAAAATGGCTTTTTAAAATAACCAAACTGCCTAAATACTCAACAGTCTAATTGAAAAATTAGACTGTTTTTTTATTTTTCGGGATAATCCTGACTTCACTTTACGATTTTAACCCCAGCGGACAGGTCGAATGCTCGATTTCTTACTAAACCTGGAACAGTCTTTGCCGATATTGCTTGAGCAATATGGGGTGTGGATCTATGCCATTTTATTCCTGGTGATTTTTGCAGAAACGGGATCTGTATTTTGCTTTTTCCTGCCGGGAGATAGCCTGTTAATTGCAGTCGGTGCGCTCTGTTCTAGTAGCGATTTGATTACGCTGCATTCTATGGGATTACTGCTATTTACTGCGGCAGTGCTGGGCTATACCGTCAATTATTACACTGGCAAAGTGTTAGGCTTAAAATATTTCAATCAACATTCGCGTTTCTTTAAACCCGAATATTTGACCAAGACCAATCATTATTTTATGAAGCATGGCGGCAAAACCATCTTGATTGCACGTTTCATTCCTTTTGTACGTTCTTTTGCTCCATTTGCTGCCGGTTCGGGCCATATGAATTTTATGACTTTTACGCTTTACAATCTGGCTGGAGGCGTATTGTGGATTGTAAGCTTACTGGGCATAGGTTATATGGCAGGTAATGCCGCCTTTATGCTGGCAGATTTTTTCTAGATGTGAATAAATAGAAAAGCCCACTTTTGTGGGCTTTTCTAGGCTTATTTCTAAGTCAATTAACGCTTTTGCAGAATGTAATCAATTTCTTCACGGGCTGCAGCACGTAAGCGGTTACGCAGCTGTACCAAAGTTTCCTCGATCGCAGTTTCGGCTTCCAGTTCCAGACGTAATCGGGTACTTTCCAGCTCTGACAGAATCTCAGTATCATCAATTTTGATTTGGGCGGAATTTAAAATGCGATTTTGCTCAAAACGTGCCGCATAATTCAGGACTTCAGCATTCAGGCTGTCCCGTAATAATTCTAGGGTACGTGTCTGTTCTGCATATTTACGTTCTTCATCCAGCTTCATTTGCTCGATATACGCCTGCTCCTGAGCACGCTTATCTGCCAGCGCTTTTTCAAGGGCCTGCTGTTTGCGAATCCGTGCTTCTTCAATCAGTTCCGCTTTGCGTTGTGCATAAGCTTCCTCAATTTTACGCTCGGATTCTTTTTGCAGTTGCTGGTCATGTGCCAGCCATTCCTGCAATGACGTCTCTGGCTGAAGTACGTCGCAGATACGCGCGAGGTCATCAATAAAGGTCTGACGCACAGCTTCAGGCACATTTAACCAGCGCTGTTTGAAATCTGGACCAACATTTAATGCCACGGGCATCTCCTTATGAGGTTTAAGTAGGGCTACAGTTTATAAGTTTTCGGCTCAATACCCAGTCGACGGTATTGCTTAAACTTCTCGCGGCCGAGTTGCTTGGCCGTTTCGTTGTTTTCAATAATCTCAATAATGTGACTAAATTTAGCGTAAGGTTCAAGTGCTTCAGGATTAAAATTAAAGATAATCCAGTCTTGTTGCTCAGGCAAGCTTGCAGAGATACAGACACTGGCCTGTGGCTGGTCAATACCATGCGGGATGAAACCGGTAGGATCAAACGTCCACAGATGTTCATCCAGCTGTTGCTGCAAGTCCACATCACCACAGAGTAACCAGATCCGTTCCGGCTGACGCAGAATCTTGCGGCATAAACGGCAGGTACTTTCGACCTGCCGTTCAGGGCTTTTTTCAAATAAATAAAAGCTGACTTTAGCCATTCTTTTGAACACGGTTCGCCAGGAATTGCATTAATAATGGCACTGGACGACCTGTTGCGCCTTTATTGGTGCCTGAATTCCAGGCTGTACCTGCGATATCTAGGTGTGCCCAGCGATAGTCATGGGTGAAACGCTGCAGGAAGCAGGCTGCAGTCACAGAGCCGGCCTTAGGACCACCAATATTGGCAATATCTGCAAATGGAGAATCCAGCTGTTCCTGATAATCATCCAATACTGGCATACGCCATACCCGGTCAAATGAAGTTTGACCAGCAGCTTCGAGTTCAGCGGCCAATTCATCATCCGGCGTGAACATGCCAGTCAGGACTGAACCCAGTGCAACCACACAGGCCCCGGTCAAAGTTGCAATATCAATCACGAGAGCAGGGTTAAAGCGTTTTACGTAAGTTAAAGTATCGCAAAGTACCAGACGACCTTCTGCATCAGTATTCAGAATTTCAACCGTTTGACCGCTCATCGTGGTGACAATATCGCCTGGACGGGTTGCTTTGCCAGATGGCATGTTTTCAGCAGCGGCAATGGTACCCACAACATGAATATCTAAACCAGATTCGCATAATGCACGCATGGTACCCAGCACGGAAGCTGCACCACACATATCGTATTTCATTTCGTCCATGCCGGCACCTGGCTTCAGGGAAATACCGCCAGTATCAAATGTAATCCCTTTGCCGACTAAAACCACAGGTGCTTCACTACGTTCTGCATGATATTCGATGGTAATGATACGTCCTGGACGGTCTGAACCTTTGCTCACTGCCAGAAAAGAGTGCATTCCCAGATCAGCCATTTGCTGTTCATCCAGTACATTCACTTTAAGCAGTTCTGGATATTCAGCTGCTAAAGCCAGTGCCTGTTCCGCAAGGTATTCCGGGAAACAAATATTGCCTGGACGGTTACCCAAGTCACGTGCTAAGTTTTGGCCGGTTTGCACTGCCTGAAGCAATTGCAGCTGTTCTGCAGTTACTGGACTATCGGTCGCAATCAGGTTGATTTGCTCAAGTACAAATTCATTTTTCTTGGATTTGAATTCATCAAAAGCGTACGCAGCCTGGGTCAGCAATAGTGCAAAAATGTTATGAAATTGGACTGGCAGGGCAGAAATGTCTACGCTGATCTGCTGGAATTTTTTCTGTGCTGCTTTTATGATAGTTTGCGCAACTTTCGCCAGTTTGCCCGGCTGTAGTTCAGCAGTCTTGCCCAAGCCAACCAGACAAGCGTTAGTACTCGCTGGAACATTACCAACTAATGCCAGGGTTTCATTTAGACCTGCTTTATATTGTGTCGCTGTGGTGATTTCTTCGAACTTGTTAATCTGATAAGTCGCAGCTGACTGCTGAAGTTGCTCAGAATCTACAAGAATTAACAGATATTGGCTGGATGCATTCTCTTGGAATGACGTATTAATTGTCAGTTTCATATGCGTTTATTTAAGCCTTATAAAATTTGCAACCATTAAACCATTGAAACAATTTCCTGAACAGGGTTTCAATGTTCAACTCAAGTATCGGTTTTATATTTTTAAGCTTAACATTCGGGTAAACTATGACAAGTTTTTACCCTGTATTCTGGAAGATTTAATTTGATTATTCGGCGTTATCTGGTCAAGCAAGTTGTATCAACATCCTTGGTTGTGATTGCCTTATTGACCTTGATCATGATGGGTGGTCGACTGATCAAGTACTTCGGTGTGGCAGCACAAGGACGTCTGGATGCAGGCATTCTGTTCAGTATTATTGGTTATCGTTTGCCTGAATTCCTGACCCTGATTTTACCTTTAGGTTTCTTTATTGGTCTGATGCTGGTATTTGGCCGGCTCTATGTCGATCATGAAATGGCAGTCATGAATGGTAGCGGGGTCAGTCGCAATCAGCTGGCACGATTACTCATTCCGATGACTTTAGTATTTCTAGTCGTTCAGGCATTTTTAATGCTCTGGGCGGCACCGTGGGGTATTCGTCAGTTTGAAGCATTGACCAATGAGCAGGCAGTACGGACGGGTTTCGATCTGGTACGGCCGAAAGAATTTATTTCCTCGGGACCCTATACCATTTATGCAGGTGATTTGTCGGAAGACCGTAAAAACCTGAAAGATATCTTTTTCTATCAACGTGCAGAACGTGAAGGCAAACCAGATGTTATGATTCTGGCGCAAGAAGCGACCCGTGTAGAAGTGGCAGGGGACACCGCCAATGTGGTGGATCTAGTCAATGGTCGCCGTTATGAAATCTTTGCCGGCATGCCGAAATATACCCAAGCGGAATTCGAGACTTATCGTCTGCGTCTGGAAAATGATAAAGAAGCCAAGTTTGAAAGTGCTGAGGTTGAAGCCTTGCCGACTTCAAAACTCTGGGAAAACCGTCAGGATCCTGTGGTCGCCAGTGAGCTCGGTTGGCGAGTATTTGTACCATTTGCGATTATTGCGGCGCTGATGCTGGCCAATGCCTTGTCTGAAGTGAGTCCACGTCAGGGGCGTTATCTTAAACTCTTTCCAGCACTCTTGATCTTTGCCAGCCTGATTGTAGCTTTAATGGCAGTAAAAACGCGCGTCAGTAAAGAGGAAATGGGGATTTGGGCTTATCCAATGGTCCTGATTTTCTATGGTATTGCTGCGGCTCTATTTGCACGTAAACAGAAGCTGGCGCCGAAAATCAAGAAACAGATTCAACGAGCGAGGTCTTAATCATGCTGGCACGTCGTATCGTTGCAAAACATGTGACCGGAACCACTGCACTTGCTATGCTCGGTGCAACAGCCGTATTGGCCGGTCTACAGGTATTATTTACTTACTTGGGTGAATTAGGCTCACTAAAAGAAGGCTATGGCGCCTGGCAGGCACTGAAATATGTGCTGTGGGGCGCGCCAAACTATCTGTATGAGATCCTACCAATTTCTGCACTGATTGGTGCTGTTCTCGGCTTAGGTACACTTGCTTCTAACAGTGAGCTGATTGTGATGCGTTCGGTCGGGGTCAGCCTGTGGCGGATTGTCGGCTGGGTGATTCGTTCGGCATTACTCCTGGTGATTTTATCTTTTGCTTTAAGTGAATGGGTAATTCCGTATACCAATGAGCAGGCCAAAGCAGTGAAGAGTTACAACAAGCCTGTAAAAATTGGTGAGGTTAAAGGCTACTGGACCCGTGAAGGTCAGCGTTTTATCTACATTGACTATGCTAATGCCAAAGGTGAGCTAAAAAATGTACAGATGCTGGACTTTGATGAAGATTATCGTCTGCGCGGGACGCTAAAAGCCGAGCAGGGTGATTTTATCAAGGATGGTGCGTGGACTCTGCAGAATACGCAGGAAATGAATATTCTGCAGAATGGTAATGCCACGCTGATAACACATTCCGAACAGCCGCTGGCCTTAGCGCTGCAACCGAAGTATGTGCATATGGTGACCATTGACCCGGAGGATCTATCGCCTAGTCAACTGGTCAGTTTCATGAGCTATATGCATGAATATAGCCAGGTACCAAAGACCTATGAACTGGCTTTCTGGCAGAAAGTCGGCTCGCCATTTGCCCTGATTGCACTGGTGGTGATTGCCTGTTCCTTTATTTTTGGACCGCTGCGTCAACAATCTATGGGCTTTCGCTTGGTGATTGCACTATTTGCAGGTTTAGGCTTCTTCTATCTGCAGGACTTCTTGGGTTATGCGAGTTTAGTCTATGCGCCGTCGCCCGCATGGTTTGTATTTATTCCAATTATCATCATGTTTGCAATTGGTGGTTATCTACTGCATCGGGCACGCTAAGCCACAAGAAAATAGAAGAAATCAATCGCAGTGAGAGGCTTAAACCATGGTGTGGTCATGGCCTCTCACTGCAAAATTAGTTAAAATAGAACGATTAATTCGTAAACGAACAAGAGTATTCATTATGACGGATGCAACTGCTGGCAAAATCCCTCACGTATTGGTAATTATGGATGGTGTGGGTCATCGCGAAGCGGTCGAAGACAATGCGTTTTTAGCGGCTAAACGACCTCATTTAACTGCTATGCAGGAAAAGCATCCGCATGGTTTGATCTCTGGTTCTGGTGAAGATGTCGGTCTGCCTGATGGTCAGATGGGTAACTCTGAAGTCGGTCATATGAACCTGGGTGCTGGCCGTGTGTTATATCAGGACTTCACCCGTATTACCAAAGATATCCGTGCCGGTGCGTTCTTTGAGCATGAAGTACTGATTGATGCGGTAGAAAAAGCCAAAGCATCAAATGGTGCCGTACACATTATGGGCCTGTTATCTGAAGGTGGTGTGCACTCACATGAAGACCATATCGTAGCGATGGCAGAGCTGGCATTAAAACGTGGTGCCAAAGTCTATCTACATGCTTTCCTGGATGGTCGTGATACGCCGCCGAAAAGTGCACAACCATCATTAGAAAAATTAGACGCTGTTTTTGCTCAATATCCAGGTCAAGGCCGTATTGCTACCATGATTGGCCGTTACTTTGCCATGGATCGTGACAACCGTTGGGATCGCGTGGAACAGGCGTATCGTTTGCTGACTGAAGGTGAAGCAGTTCGTACGGCAGCCACTGCAGTAGAAGGTCTTGAACAGGCGTATGCAGCAGATGAATCCGATGAATTCGTAAAAGCGACCCGTATCGGTGATGTGGCTGCGATTCAGGATGGTGACAGCGTAGTCTTCATGAATTTCCGTGCGGATCGTGCGCGTGAATTAACCCGTGCTTTTGTTGAGAAAGATTTTACCGGTTTTGAGCGCAAAGTTGTGCCACATCTGGCGAAATATGTGATGTTGACCCGTTATCAGGCAACAATCGATGCGCCTGTAGCATATATGCCAGAAGCGCTGGTGAACTCGATTGGCGAATATTTATCAGACCTGGGCAAAACCCAATTACGTATCGCAGAAACTGAGAAATATGCACACGTGACTTTCTTCTTCAGCGGTGGTCGTGAAGATGAATATCCAGGTGAAAAACGTATCCTGATTCCATCTCCAAATGTAGCAACTTATGATCTCAAACCGGAAATGAGTGCATACGAAGTGACCGATGAACTGGTTGCAGCGATCAACTCAGGTGAGTTTGACCTGCTGGTGGTGAACTATGCCAATGGTGATATGGTCGGTCATACTGGCGTATTTGATGCAGCAGTCAAAGCAGTGGAAGCAGTAGACACTTGCCTAGGTCGTGTTTATGAAGCCGTGATGGCGCAAAAAGGCCATATGATTATTACTGCAGACCATGGTAATGTTGAGCAGATGCAGGACTATCAAAGTGGTCAGGTACATACCCAACATACGACTGAACTGGTTCCGTTTATTTATGTGGGTCCAACTTCGGCAACGATTGCAGAAGGCGGTGTACTGGCGGATGTGGCGCCAACATTGTTAAGTCTGATGCAACTTCCAGTGCCGGCAGAAATGCAGGGCCGTAACTTAATTGAGCTGAACGCTTTATAAAAATATCAATAGGATAAAGAATGGCAAAATCACAGCAGAAGTCAGTTGTACTCGCAAGCTTACTGATGTGTTTGAGCCATTCGGCATGGAGTGCTGGTTCCCAGGGTCCGGTACTCGATGATATGGTCATGGACCAGCAAACCTATAGCGAAATTCCGGTTTCTTCGATTCAGGAATTCGTGCAGATTTATGGCATTGTCAAAGATAATTATATTCAAGATAAAAATGACGATGCATTATTCCAACAGGCAATTCGTGGTCTGGTCGGTGGTTTAGACCGCTATTCCCGTTATCTTTCTCCAGAAGACTTCAAACAGCTCCGTCAATATACCGAAGGCGATCTAGCCAGTATCGATTTTGACCTGCAGTTTAATCCGCAATTGAAGCAGTGGATGGTGCAGGGACTTAGTCCGGATGCCGACTCTGCCAAGCAGGGATTGCGTAATGGCGTGACTGTTTACAAGATTGATGATCAGATCTTAAATACGCTGAAGCGCGAGCAGGTTCGGGATTTGCTCAGTGGCGCGATAGGCTCTACTTTAAGCATTCAGCTTTCTGCGCAAAGTACGCCGGTGACGCTGGTTCGTAATATCAAAGTAGATACCGAGATTAAATCGACCCTGCATAATAATCAGGTGCTGGTCTTGCAGGTCAAGGTCTTCCAGCAGGACACAGCCAACGAAATTAAACGAATTATTGACAGCTATTCCAGTCAACGTTTAAAAGCCGTGTTATTTGATCTACGTAATAATCCAGGTGGCCTGCTTTCGGCAGCGGTAGAGTCTGCGGATCTATTCCTGAATCAGGGCATTATTGTCTCAACCAAAAGCCGGGCAGAAGGGGATCAGCAGTTTCAGGCTTTACCAGGATTTGAATTTCAGAATCTGAAAATTGGAATCTTGATTAATAACCGTTCTGCCTCTGCAGCCGAAGTCTTTACCGCTGCCTTGAAAGAGCATAACCGTGCCTGGGTGGTCGGTGAAAAAAGCTATGGTAAAGGTGTGGTGCAGAAACTGTTTCCTCTTAGCAATGGGGCGGCGTTACAGATGACGGTATCGCAATATTTTAGTCCCAGTGGTCAGCGTATTGAGGGTCTTGGTGTGCAGCCTCACCTCAGTTATCCGCTTGGCGTTGAGATGAGGGAAGAAAGTTATCTGGATCACATCACTGAATTATTGCTTTTACAAAAATAATGAAGGGGGCATAGCCCCCTCATCAATCATTCTTCTTCATCGGTATCGAGCCCAAATTTCTTTAGACGATAACGCAGCGAGCGGAAAGACATGCCCAACTTTTTTGCGGCAAGCGTACGGTTCCAGTGAGTCAGATTCAATGCATTTAGCAAAATTTCTTTCTCGATTTTCTCCATATACAGTTCAAGACCTTCTTCAGGCAGTTTTTTCGGTACAATAAAAGTGTCAGTAGTGTTACTCGATTCGGATGCTATATTCGATGTGATTTCGGAGGTCACAAAACTCTGGCGTAAAGGTGCAGTTTGCAAATGCTGGATATCAATTGTGTCTTCATCGCTGAGGGTAATAGCTCGCTCGATGATATTACGCAATTCCCGGACATTTCCTGGATAGTATTGAGTCAGTAACTGCTCTTTGCTATGTTCAGTCAGGCGTTTCACAGGGATTTGCCATTCCTGACAGATCTTCTGAATAAAGTGTTCAGCCAGCAGCAGAATGTCATTACCACGCTCACGTAATGGTGGCAACACTAGATCCATCACATGAATGCGGAAGAATAAATCCTGACGAAATTTACCTTGCTGTACCTGTGCTTCCAGGTCCTGATGACTGGCGCTGATGACGCGAAAATCCACATCAATTTCAATATCTGAACCTAAAGGGCGAATCCGTTTTTCCTGTACTGCACGTAGCAGTTTGACCTGCATACTGAGTGGAAGTTCTGCAATTTCATCCAGAAATAAACTGCCGCCATGTGCAGACTGGATCAGGCCCTGTTTGTCCTGCATGGCGCCAGTAAAGCTGCCTTTCTTGTGCCCGAACAGCTCACTTTCCATCAGTTCAGCTGGAATTGCGCCACAGTTAATGGCAATAAAGGGTCCTTCACTCCGGTTACTGAGGCGATGAACCAGATTTGCTACAACTTCTTTACCTGTACCAGATTCACCGGTAATAAATACCGGGGCTTGAGAGCGGGCAATTTTATGCAAAGTCGTACGTAATTGCTGAATCGGCTTGGACTGGCCAATCAGCATTTTATATTCTAGGGTATCTTGCTGATTGGATTGGTAATCTACTGGCTTATTTAGTGCCTTTTGCAGTAACTGCTCCAGATGTTTCTGATTGATCGGCTTACTGACAAAGTCAAAGGCACCTGCCTTGAGTGCAGCAATGGCAATATCCATATTGCCATAGGCAGTTAACACAGCAACCGGTAGGGAAGGATGATGCTCACTGATAAATTCCAGTAGCTGCAAGCCATTACCATCAGGCAGATTCAAGTCCGTAAGGCAGGCATCATACTGATGATCTGCCAGGCGTTTTTTAGCATCCTCCAGACGATGGGCGATATGCGTGCGAATTCCCATACGCATGAGCGACATCTGCATGAGCGTACAGAGATCTTCTTCATCATCGACCAATAGTACCAGTGGTTGTTGTTCCACACTCTTTCCCCTTAAATTCAAAAATTAAACAGTGATGCGCTGGCAGCTAATCCGGAAGCAGGCACCCTGTTCTTGTTGTATATAATTCAGCTGGGCCTGATTGGCCTCACAGAAACTGTGGGATAAATATAGCCCTAGTCCTGTACCATTAATTGAAGTGCTGAAAAATGGTTTAAACAGCAGACTCTGATCGGCAGGCGCCACACCCTGACCAAAATCCCGTACATCAATCCAGACTTTATGTTCATAAGGATGAACTTTTAATTCTACATAGCCTACGGCTGGATCGTTATGCCGCACGGCATTACGCAATAAATTGACCAATACTTGACGTAGCTGGGCTTCATCAAACTGGATGTCCAGTCGCATATCAATATTCAGCTTAATCTGATCAGCAATATCAGCCAAATCCTCATGGATACATTGTGGAATAAATTCATTCAGCTGAATAGATACTGGATGAGTCTCTTTATTCTTCACCATATTCAGCGTGTCTTCAATAATCCGGTTGATTCGTGTTGCCTGCTTGCTGATCATGCCATGCAACACCTGCTGTTGGTCCTGTTCACAACCAGGTAACAGATCATTAGCTTGAACAATCGCTGCAAGCGGATTACGAATCTCATGGGCAATACTGGCAGAAAGTTGCCCGAGTGCCGCCAGTTTTAATTGCTGGACTTGTTGATTAAGTTTTTGCGCATCTTGCAGCACCAGCAACATTAAAGTTTGATGCGGTACAATCAGTTTTTGTACTTGAACATGAATATTGAAACGGCTTTGCTGGGATTCAAACTGAAAGCGTTCGCCATTTTCCAGATCTTCAAAGCGGATCAACTCAAACAGATCTGGTTGTGACTGGTACAATGGAAACGTGTCATGTGCATACATTTGCTGGATGCCAAGCAAGTGGCAGGCAGCAGGATTACTCAGCACCACATGACAGTTTTCATCGAGAACCAGATAACCAGTCTCAATCTGTTCCAGAATATAACGGTTAATATTTTGTAGACGATAAAGTTCCATGGACTGGGAAAAATTGACATTTTCCAAGATCTGGAAACGTCGGACTGCAATTTGCCCGATGCCATAGACCACAAAAAACATGAAAGCCAATATGGCGCTATTGCCGATATTACCCACAGAGGAAAGGGTAAACAGGCTGGTGATGAAATGCTGGTAAATCACACTGATGACCGCAATCAAGGTAATCACCAGCGCTTTTTGTGCATTCAGTAAAATGGAAGCGGCAAAGATAGTAATCACGAATAGCATACTGAGCTGTAGATTGGTGCCATTCGTGGCCAAGGTCAGCAGGCTGAGTGCACAGACATCGACAATAAAAATACCGGTCAGCTGTTGCTGAACAAATTTCTTAAAATACTTCAGAACAAAAAGCTGGATCAAGGCGATAGCAATGAAGCTACTCAGTACATAATGATACAGCTTGGGATATTCTAAATCGCTGGTGTGCTCAGGATAAGTGAGCACGAAAATCAGCAGTAAACCAGTACTGATGATCAGGCGGTATGCCGCATACCAAGTGCCCAGCAGATATTGGTTAAGCTCTGAGTAAGAAGATCGCTGCGACATAGAACCTTTTTTGTTTTTTTAAGTTTTCTTAAATAGAGGGCATAAAATATTAAGGTTTAATCAGACCATAGCGCATTGCTAGATGGGTCAGTTTCACATCGCTGTCGATATTAAGTTTTTCAAAAATACGATAACGATAGGTATTTACAGTCTTAACACTCACAAAAAGTTTATCCGCAATTTCCTGGGCACTAATGCAGTTGACGACCATCATGGCAACCTGCATTTCGCGTTCGGACAGGGAATCAAATGGGGATTGCTGTGTGTCAGATAAATAAGAGCTCGCTAATTGCTCGGCAATATCTGCACTAAAGTATTTGCCGCCCTGCATGACTTTATTAATAGCACGTACCATCTCGGTAACAGGTGCACCTTTAGTGATATAGCCTTTAGCACCTGCTTTGAGTAACAGCGATGGATAAGGTTCTTCGGCAAGACCACTGACAGCGATAACTTTAGTATCAGGGGCTGTTTGTAGCAGTCGACGCGTAGTTTCAACACCACCAATACCCGGCATATTCACATCCAGGAGTACTACATTCGGATGATGCTGACGCACCAGAGTAATTGCTTCTTCACCAGATTCAGCTTGTCCAATGACCTGAACATCAGTGTGGTCTTCAAGCATTCTACAGATGCCAGTACGCACCAATTCATGGTCATCTACAACTAAAACTGTGATCACGTATACTCTCCCTCAGATGAAAAAAAATCATTTTTTTTGTTACACAACGCAAAATAAGCTTGCAATGAAACTACAAAATTAGCAATCCTACAGACATGTCATATTGAACTGTATCACGCAGTGTAGAGATCAATAATTGTTCTGCATTGTGGTAAATGTAATGTAAGCCATATTAGAGGTAATACGCAAATCAATCTTACCTCGTAAGTTGGGTGAAGGAATAGTGAAGAAAACACATAAGTCTTTGATGCATGTACTGGGTCTGTCGCTGGCAGTCAGCATGAGTACGACGACGAGTTTTGCTGAAATTATCATGAATTCGTCAGCAGCGGCCCCTCAGTCTAGCCTGAGCTGGTCTTCTGAACAGGCCAACCAGTTCTTGAGTGATGGATCGGATGCCGATGATGAGCCTTCTCCGCTTGGCTCTACGACAGTCACCACGACCATCCGTAGTCAGAATGGTCAAGCAGTACAAGAACCTGCCAAAACTGTACAGATTCTGGATACCAAGACCTATGGCACGCAGCCATCTGTCAATGCGCGTTCAGCGCTGGTAATGGACGCGCAGACCGGTGAAGTGCTGTATAGCAAGAACAGTAATACAGCAGTGCCGATTGCATCGATTACCAAGCTGATGACAGCAGTGGTGATCTCTGATGCACGTTTAAACATGAATGAAAAAATCACACTACAACAGGGTGATTTTTCATGTTCAGGTTGTAAGAGTTCAAGCTCGACGTTACGTGTCGGAGACACGATGAATCGTGCTGAAGCTTTATTGTTTGCACTGATGAAATCTGAAAACCCGGCTGCAGCAGCGTTGGCACGTACCTATCCAGGTGGTCGTAGTGCTTTTATTTCTGCCATGAATAGTAAAGCCAAAGCATTGGGTATGAATTCAAGTAAATTTCTGGAATCTACCGGATTGCATCCGGGCAATAAGTCATCTGCAAGAGACTTGGGGATTCTGGTAAACACCGCTTCGCAATACGGCTTGATCCGACAGTTCTCAACCACAGCAAGTTATGACTTTAATCTGGGTTACCGTGTGTTGAAATCGAATAATACTAATGCACTAGTACGTAATGGTGGCTGGAATATTAATATTTCTAAAACCGGTTTTATCAATGAAGCTGGACGTTGTGTAGTGATGCATACCACCTTAAATAACCGTCCAGTAGTCGTAGTGTTGCTTGGAGCAGATTCATCTGCTGCACGTACCAATGATGCAACACGTCTCATGACTTGGGTGTCTAGTTTGCCGAAACAGCGTGTTTAAGCTTTTATAAAATATTTAAGTCATAAAAAAGCCCTGCAGATGCAGGGCTTTTTGATTCTGTCTCTTACATATTAGACAGAATAGAATCGCGTACTTGATCCAATGTTGCATCGATCGACAGCATTACTGCATCAGAACATTGTTTGATTGCAGTATCGGGATCTTTCAGACCGTTACCTGTCACAGTACAAACAATTACTGAGCCTTCAGCAATCTTGCCAGCTTTGATGTCACGAATTGCACCGCCGATAGACGCTGCAGAAGCAGGTTCTACGAATACACCTTCGTACATGGAAAGTAGACGTTGTGCTTCAAGAATTTCAGCATCAGTCAGTTCGTCGAACCAACCTTGAGAATCACGAACAACCGCTTTGGCATGGTTCCAGCTTTGTGGATTACCAATACGGATTGCAGTTGCCACAGTTTCAGGGTTTTCTACTGGTGCACCACGTAGGAATGGTGCAGCACCAGCTGCCTGGTAACCCACCATTGTTGGAAGGCCTTCAGGTTTAGGACCAGTGAACGCATCAGTTGCAGGGTCATAAACCACTTGCTCAAACTGATCAGCAGGTTGGTTGGCAACGGCTTCGGTATAACCCATCCAGTGTGCAGTGATGTTACCTGCGTTACCGACAGGTAGGCAGTGGTAGTCAGGTGCACGGCCCAGCTCATCTACGATTTCGTAAGCAATGGTTTTTTGACCTTGCAAACGGTATGGGTTGATTGAGTTCACAATCGTCACTGGTGCTTTATCTGCGATTTCTTTCACCAGACGCATACCGTCATCGAAGTTACCGCGGATCTGCATGGTGATTGCGCCATACATCATCGCTTGTGCCATTTTACCCATGGCAATTTTGCCTTCAGGAATTAACACAAACGCTTTCATGCCTGCACGTGCAGCATAGGCAGCCGCAGCAGCAGAGGTGTTACCTGTAGAGGCACAGATAATGGCTTTTGAGCCTTCTTCAGCGGCTTTGGTCACCGCCATGGTCATACCACGGTCTTTAAATGAACCAGTCGGGTTTAAGCCCTCGTACTTCACATAAATTTCAACATTTTTGCCAATAATGCGCGGAATATTCGCAAGCTTAATCAGTGGTGTATTACCTTCGCCTAGAGAAACAGCAGGGGTAGTTGCAGACACTGGTAAACGGTCGCGATAGCGGTCAACTAAACCAGTATAACGATTGGCATTCGACATGATGATGTTCCAATTGTGTGTAGAGCTTGGTGAGGAGAGTAACCCCCTCAACCCGATTAATTATCAAGCGATTCTAAACGAATTCGCACAATTTCGCCATGAATGACAGGAAGAGCTTGAATTTGCTTTAACGCTTCATCCATTTTCGCTTCCTTGACTGGATCAGTCAGGATCACGATAGGAATAAGGTCTTTTAAGCGAGATTGCTGCATGATGGCATCGATACTAATACCGTTACGGCTCAGAATAGAGGTCACTTCTGCAAGAACGCCGGTTTGATCTTCAGCGTTAATACGGATGTAGTAGCCTGTGGTCATTTCTTCACGAGGAAGAATTGGCAAGTCGCTTAAGCTTTCAAAAGCCAGTTGTGGAATGGTACCTGCGCCATCTTCAGTGTAAGAAATGTCACGCACGATATCCACCACGTCAGCGACTACAGCAGATGCTGTAGGACCAGCACCAGCACCAGCACCATAGTACAGTGTAGGGCCAACGGCATTGGCTTGTACCAAGACTGCATTTTTCACGCCATTTACATTGGCGATTAGTTGCTCCTCAGGAATCAGGGTCGGGTGAACACGAAGTTCAATCCCTGTTTCTGTACGACGAGCAATACCGAGGTGTTTAATACGGAAACCTAAGTCTTCAGCATATTTTACATCTTGAGCCGTGATTTTGCTGATGCCTTCGGTGAAGACTTTATCAAATTGCAGCGGGATACCAAATGCAATCGATGCAAGTAAGGTTAGTTTATGTGCGGCATCAATACCTTCAACGTCAAAGGTTGGATCTGCTTCAGCATAACCCAGTTCTTGCGCTTCTTTCAGTACATCTTCAAAAGCACGGCCTTTGTCACGCATTTCAGTCAGGATAAAGTTACCTGTACCGTTAATGATGCCCGCCAGCCAATCAATTTTGTTGGCAGCCAAGCCTTCACGCATGACTTTAATAATCGGGATGCCACCTGCCACCGCTGCCTCGTAAGCAATTTGCACAGCGTTGTCATCAGCAAGTTTGAACAGTTCATTACCGTGTTCAGCGAGCAAAGCCTTGTTCGCAGTCACAACCTGTTTGCCATGCAGGATAGCTTCTTTAATGACTTCATAGGCAGGATGAATACCACCCATCACTTCAACCACAACATCAACATCTGGCTGACGTACGATCTCTAGCAGGTCAGCACTTTGCTTGATGCTGTCATCAAGTTCCAGGTCAGGACGCGGACGACGGGTACCCACATAAGTAATTTGAATTTCACGACCGGTGCGACGTTTAATCTCAGCAGCATTTTGTTTTAATAGTTTAAGGGCACCACCACCCACAGTACCAAGACCGAGGATTGCCAGACGAACTGGTTTCACGTCACACTCCAAATATAAACAGTTTTTTACGAGAGCCTAGATCATAGCTAAAAAAACGCGCTGACTCTAGGGTGATCTCAGAATATCTTTATGTATAACATAAAGTAAAATAACTTATTAAAATGAGTTATTTAAGACGGTCCAAAAGTTCAGCGGTCGACATGTATCCGCCCAGGTAAACACCCTCTGAACTATAGACACCCGGGGTACCGTTCACACCGATATTCAGACCCATTTGATATTGATCTTTCACAGGATTTTGACAGGTTGCTGGTGTAATTGATCCACCGGCAATAGCGGTATCAAAGGCAGCACGACGGTCGGCACTACACCAGATTGCTTCCATGGCTGGCATATGCTGCTCACCACGTGGCCATGCGATATAACGTACCTCAATGCCTTTATTGTTCATCTCATCCATCTGTTCGTGGAATTTATGGCAGTACGGGCAGCTAACATCGGTAAAGACATAGATAATATGCTTGGCTTTGTTGCCTTTGGCAGGGTAAATCAACAGGTCTTCGGCTTTTAGTGCTGCAAAGATTTTCTTGTTTACATCGGATTGCAGGGTTTCGCTGACATTGTGCAGCTGTTTGTCACCCAGGCGGATCACATCACCCTGAATGATGTATTTACCATCACTGGTCGCATAGACAGACGACATGCCTTCCAAGCTGACCCAGAACAGATTTGGTACTTCAGTGGTTTTAACGCCAGTGATTTTTGCCTTAATACCAGCCTTTTTGAAGTGACCTTCCAGGGTTGAGATCAGGCGTTGCTGAGCATTACGTTCTGATACGGTAGATGCTTCACCCGTCGCTGGTGCACTTGCAGTTAAAGTATCTGACTTTTTATCGTTTTGATTAGAGTTGGAGCAAGCAGTAAGACTGAAACCTGCAGCAAGCATACATGCGATAAACAGACTGGAGCGGGCAAATGTCATGGATAACCCTTTTTGTTCTTAGATAAAAATAGATGCCTAGCATAACAAAAAAATAGTTTGCAGGTTGAACTTCTCTGTACACGTTGTCAGTTCAGGTTCAGGCCCGTGGATGATGTGACGCATGCAGCTGTTGCATACGCACTTGTGCCACGTGGGTATAAATTTGGGTGGTCGACAGGTCACTATGTCCCAACAGCATCTGCACGACACGTAGATCTGCACCATGATTCAACAGGTGGGTGGCAAAGGCATGACGCAAGGTATGGGGAGAAAGCTCTGCCTGAACACCGGCCTGTAGTGCGTAACGCTTGATCGCATACCAAAAATTCTGTCGGCTCATGATGCCACCATGCTGGGTCAGGAACAGATAGTCGGTTGCTGTCTTGTACAATTGCGGACGTGCTTCATTCAGATATTTCTCGATCCATTCGCAGGCGACCTGCCCCATGGGTACTAATCGTTCTTTGTTGCCTTTACCTACGATACGCAGATAGCCCTGTTTTAGATTAATCAGTTCCAGTCGCAGGTTGAGTAGTTCTGTCACACGTAAGCCACAGGCATAGAGCACTTCCAGCATCGCCCGGTCACGTAAACCCAAGGCAGTATTGATATCCGGTGCATTGATTAGTGCTTCAACATCGGCTTCAGAAAGATCTTTGGGCAGGGCACGTCCCAGTTTTGGTGTCTTGTGTGCAGCAACCGGATTGTCATTTCTCAGCTTTTGTTCACGCAAGAATTTATAAAATGAGCGCAGGGCGGACAAACAGCGTGCAATTGAACGTGGACTTTTTTGCTGTTTGGTCAGCTCAATCAATACATCCGAGACATCATCATGATCCCATTCTGGTAAGGCTTTAGTTAGACAACTACTGCATTGAATTAAATCAGATAAATAGGCATTCCGTGTATGAGGACTCACGGTTTGTGCAATCAGATAGTCACGATAGCCGTGCAGAAACTGGGTACTTTCTGGAATCTGGACAGGAGCGGGAATACGGGGTTTTTTATTCAACATAGGATGAAAGAATCTGATCTAAAAAAGCGATAATGAGTATTGATATTCTCCAATGTAGTTTAATTTTATTACAGTGTCGATGTGATATAAGCTAAATCGGTTTGTAATTAATCTTATTTGTTAATTATTCTCATTTGTTTGTATACTGTACAAAATAGTTTAGGAATTTTCGCGGTGCGTTTGTCGGATTTGAAAGTGAAGCAAACAGCTATCATTCGAAAGGTTAATCGAACTACTGATGGCGAGGGCGCTCAACACGATGTCGTGGCGAGTCGCCTGGAAACGTTGGGTTTTGTGCCTGGCACAGAAGTGCAGGTCATTACCAAAGGTATTTTTGGTGGGGATCCGATTTTAATTCAGGTCGGTTTTACCCGTTTTGCCCTGCGTAAGTCAGAGGCAGCCAAAATTGAAATTGAAGCTGGAGTGTCGGCATGAGTGATGCCTTACGTATTGCCCTTGTCGGTAACCCTAACTGTGGTAAAACCTCATTATTCAACCATTTAACAGGTACACGTCAAAAAGTCGGCAACTATGCCGGAGTGACAGTAGAACGTAAAGTCGGTCACTTTACTTTGCCATCGGGCAAGGCTGTGCGTGTACTGGATCTGCCGGGGACTTATAGTCTGGATGCTACCAGTCCGGATGAAGCGATTACCCGTGATGTTGTACAGGGCAAAATTGCAGATGAAGAACAGCAGGATGCATTCCTGTGTGTGGTCGATGCCACCAATCTGAAACTGCATCTCGGTCTGGTTCTGGAAATGATCCAGCTCGGCCGTCCGGTGTTACTCGTTCTGAACATGATGGATGAAGCACGCCGTCGTGGGATGCAGATCAATACCCAGAAATTGTCCGAGCGTTTAGGTGTACCTGTCGTTGAAACGGTTGCAGTGCGCAGGTCAGGTGTTGAAAACCTGATGAATGCACTGGATCAGGGAAAATATGCTATTCCAGAGACTGAAATGACTGGCTTAAGCGGTGACAGTCATCACAAAGTTGAAAGCATCCTGAAAGATGTGGTGAACTTTGTAGATCAGGAAGACAAGCGCACCGATTTTCTGGATAAAATTTTCCTGCATCCGGTACTCGGTCTGCTTAGCCTAGCGGTGATGATGTTCGTGATCTTCCAGGCGGTATTTGCCTGGGCGGCACCCTTCATGGATGGGATTGAAACCTTCTTCGGCTGGCTCGGTGAGGTAGTCGGAGACAACATTGCCCATCCTTTGCTGAATAGTCTGCTCGTAGATGGGATTATTGCCGGTGCCGGCGGCGTTGTGGTGTTCCTGCCACAGATTCTGATCCTGTTCTTCTTTATCCTGGTATTGGAAGAATCCGGTTATCTGCCACGTGCTGCATTCCTGCTGGATAAATTGATGTACAAAGCCGGTCTTTCTGGTCGTGCCTTTATTCCATTATTGTCCAGCTTTGCCTGTGCAATTCCGGGCATCATGGCGTCACGTACCATTAGTGATCCACGTGACCGTTTGACCACAATTTTTGTAGCACCCTTGATGACCTGTTCGGCTCGTCTGCCGGTATATGCATTGCTGATTGCCGCATTTATTCCATCACAGTCGGTCTGGGGTATTTTTAACCTGCAAGGCTTGGTGCTGTTTGCTCTGTATATGGCAGGCATTCTAAGTGCGCTGATTGTTTCGTTTGTGTTGAAGTTTTTCAGCAAAGACAAATCAGAGCATATGCTGCTAATGGAACTACCAAGTTATCGTTTTCCAGATATCAAGAACGTCTGGATTGGTCTGCTGGATCGTGGCAAGATCTTCTTGAAGCGTGTGGGTGGCATCATCTTCGCATTGTCGATTCTGCTGTGGTTCCTGTGTACCTTCCCACAACCGCCTGAAGGGGCCACGTTACCAGATATTGATTATTCCTTTGCAGGGATGATTGGTCATTTTATCCAGCCGATCTTTGCACCGTTGGGCTTTAACTGGCAGATCTGTATTGCGCTGATTCCGGCAATGGCAGCTCGTGAAGTGGTTGTGGCTGCACTGGGTACAGTTTATGCCTTGTCAGCAGTTGATGAAGATGCGATGTCTGAAGGGCTTGCAGCTTTGATTAGCGGTGGCGGTGACTTAGGCTGGACACTGGCAACCGGTTTATCGTTACTGGTCTGGTTTATCTATGCGCCGCACTGTCTGGCAACTTTGGCAACGGTAAAACGTGAAACAGGTTCATGGAAAACTGTGGGCTTTATGACAGTTTATCTGTTTGGTCTGGCATATATCATGTCATTCCTGACTTATCAGATTGCTTCACACTATTTCGGTTAATACTGACTGAAATAGTACAATGAAGGGGAGATTGAAATGATTGAAATTCTGATTGTAACGTCACTGGTGCTTTGGAGTGCAGTGGTGGTATTTAAGAAGGTATTTCCGAATACTTCACGCTCGGTCTTCCTGAAGCTATCCAATGCTTGTGAAGCCCAAGGCTGGCATAAGCTGGCGAAATGGTTAAAACCTGCGATGGCCAGTGGTTGTGGAGGCAATTGTGCCTGTCCGGCATCCGAGCAGCCAACAGAGAAAAAGCCTGCTCAGCAAGCAGTGAAATGGAAATAATTTTCCAGCAAACTTAAAAGTGAAAAAGCCATCATTTTTATGATGGCTTTTTTATGCAATATACAAAAAAATCTGCAGAAAGATGAAACAGAAAAAGCATTCAAAACGGCAAAGTGCTAACATTTCAAAAGTTTCAAATTAGACCAGAACATGAGGCAAAAATGTTAATACAACGTGGTGGACTTAAGGTCGTTGCAGGACTTGGAATTTCAGGTGTTGCAGCAGTCAATTTCTTACATGACAAGGGCTACCGCGTTGCAGTAACAGACTCCAGGGCAAATCCACCGGGGCATGACCAGATTCCTGCCGAAGTACAAACCAGCTTTGGTAAATTTGACCAGGAATTATTGCTATCAGCAGAAGAAATCGTCATCAGTCCGGGGCTTGATCCGAAACTTCCTGAAATTCAGGCAGCGATTGCTAAAGGTATTCCGGTGGTGAGTGAAATCCAGATTCTGCGCCGTTCTACCGATAAACCCATTGTTGCGATTACCGGTTCAAATGCCAAAAGTACCGTCACCACATTAATTGGTCTGATGGCCGCAGATGCAGGTAAGAAAGTGGCCGTTGGTGGCAACCTTGGCCGTCCTGCGCTGGATCTGACCAAAGATGATCCTGAACTTTATATTTTAGAGCTTTCAAGTTTTCAGCTGGAAACCACGTCGAATCTGAATGCTGAAGTGGCAGTCGTGCTGAATATGAGCGAAGACCATCTGGATCGTCATGGTGACATGATGGGCTACCACACAGCAAAACACCGTATTTTCCAGGGTGTCAAAAAAGTGGTGTATAACCGCGATGATTCACTGACTCGTCCACTGGTTCCGGATGTAACGCCAATGCAAAGCTTTGGTTTAAATGCACCTGATATAAACCAGTACGGCGTGTTACGTGACACGGATGGCACGATCTGGTTAGCGCGTGGACGCGAACGTTTATTGAAAAGTTCTGAGATGTATATTCAAGGCACGCACAATGTCGCGAATGCTTTGGCCTGTTTGGCTTTGGGTGAAGCGATTGGCTTGCCAGTAGATAGTATGCTGAAAACACTAAAAACCTTCAAAGGGCTGGAGCATCGCTGTGAATTTGTCAAAGAAGTTAATGGTGTGCGTTATTATAACGATTCTAAAGGTACCAACATCGGTGCGACTCTGGCCGCTTTAGACGGTCTAGGTGCGGCGATCGAAGCACAAGGTGGGAAAGTGGCAATCATTCTCGGTGGCGAGGGCAAAGGCCAGGACTTCTCTGCTTTACGTAATTCACTGTCTAAATATGCGAAGGTAGCAGTGTTGATTGGTGTAGATCGTCCAATCATTGAAGCAGCAATTGAAGGAACCACGACACTTGTGCATGCGGAAAGCCTGCAGGAAGCAGTAGAAATCTGCCAGAGCAATACCCAGCCACATGATGTCGTGCTATTGTCTCCGGCATGTGCAAGTTTTGATATGTTCTCAGGCTATCCTGAGCGTGGTCGTCAGTTCGTTGCGTATGTCAACGCACTTAATTAAGAACAACAAGGATTCGTGATATGGCTGAGTTTGCTCAGACTGCGATCAATAAAATTACTCAAATCTACGAGCAGTGGCTACCTAAGTTACCCGCTGAAGTTAATCCACGTAATGTGCTGATTTTCTGTGTATTGGCTTTGCTGTGTATTGGTTCAATCATGGTGGCATCCGCTTCGATGCCGTATGCAGAACGAATTAATGGCAATGCCTTTCACTACATTACCCGACATGCCATCTCGATCGGGGCTGGGGCAGCAGTCGCCTATGCTACTTATAAGATTCCTTTAAATCGCTGGTTTAACAGTACTTTCTTTTTATGGTTTGTGACCATTCTGCTGCTATTGGCAGTATTGCTGGTCGGTACTGAAGTCAATGGTTCCAAGCGCTGGATTCGTCTTGCTGGCTTTACCTTACAGGCTTCCGAAGTAGCGAAGGTAATGATGGCAATCTTCACCGCAGACTACGTAGTACGTCGTGCTGAAGAGGTACGTAACAAGATTTCCGGTTTGGGACGCTTAAGTATCATCATGGGGGCAACCATCCTGTTGGTCATGCTTGAGCCGGACTTGGGGGCAACTGTAGTCATCACGCTAACCATGCTTGGAGTGTTCTTCCTGGCGGGTGCGCCGTGGAACCAGTTTGGTCTGGCTTTCGGCGTCATTATTGGTGCGTTGATCGCTGCGATTGCTTTTGAGCCATATCGTCTGCAGCGTTTCCTGTCCTTCTCGAATCCTTGGGAAGATCCGCTGGGTACGGGTTATCAGCTATCCAATGCGCTCATGGCTTTTGGTCGTGGAGAATGGACGGGTGTCGGTTTGGGACACAGTATTCAGAAAATGTCTTACCTACCTGAAGCGCATACCGATTTTATGCTGGCAATTCTGGGTGAGGAATTCGGTTTTCTGGGCATTGCGATCGTTCTGATTCTGTCTTTCAGCATGATTGTCTGCTGTATTCGCATTGGTCATCGTGCCCTGAAAAACCATTACCTGCGTGCTGGCTATCTAGCATATGGCATCAGTATTATTTTCCTGTTACAGGTTTTGGTGAATGCAGGCATGAACATGGGCATGCTGCCAACCAAGGGTTTGACCCTGCCATTTATCAGTTATGGTGGTTCTTCGCTGATTATGTGTGCCATGATGATCAGCCTGATTCTCAAGATTGATGCCACGACTCGTGAAAGTAATCCAAGCCGTGAGGAATCAAGCTTCTAGATTAGACTGACGGTTCGAGTCAGGCTGGGCATGGTCGAGAACTGTGCTTGGCATGACCGTACCGCAGTGATTACAGCGCACAAAAGCATCCTTGGCTTTCGACAGAGGAATCAAGGGAATAAAGAATAAGGAAAAATAATTACGCTGCTGTCTCAGTTCGTAACCGGCTCGGGTTCGGCACACTGGACACAAGAACTGACTTTTCTCAATGATTTTGGTTTTCGGTCCAACACCAAAAATAAAAAACATAGACTAACTTCCACCTGAATTTTTCTTTAGCTTAAGCCAAAACAGCCCTTTATAAATAGTAGCCTTGTAGCTCAGTTGTGTGTGGAATCCGTTCGATATTCCATTGTGCCACTGCCTGTTTCAGCATTTTTTCCGGAGTATCCAGTTCAACTTCAGCTTGGTGTAAAGCCCGGATGGCCTTTTTCAATAACTCAGGTGCTTGAGTCAGATCGAGCGCCTGCGCCAGATTCTGTTTAGAGAGTTTCTGACCCTGATCATTCATTGCGAGTGGCAGGTGCATATACTGCAGACGAGGGTAGCCGAGCAATTGGCCTAGATAAATCTGACGTTCGGTATTATCCAGCAGGTCCGCGCCACGTACCACATGAGTTATACCTTGCAGGTAATCATCCACTACGACTGCCAGCTGATAGTTAATGATGCCATCACGGCGCTTCAGGACAAAATCTCCCAGATCATGCTTAAGATTAGAGCAATGATGACCTTGCAACGGATCATCAAAACAGATTTCGACATCTTCAACTTTTAAGCGAATCGCCTGATGTCCGAAAGCTAAGCCTAAATCACGACAGGTATCCTGATAGATATGATTGGAACCGAGCATCTTGCGCGTACATTGGCAGGCATAAACTAGACCCTGCTGACGTAGCTGTTCAATCACAGCATCATAAATGTCCAGGCGGTCTTTCTGAAAAATGATTGCGGCATCGGGATCGAAACCAAAGACATCCATGGCACGAAGAATATGATCTTCACTACCGGGATAAATGCGGGGAATGTCGGTATCTTCAATACGAACCAGCCATTGACCCTGATGGGCACGGGCATCGCAGTAGCTGGCGACTGCAGTAATGAGGGAACCAAAATGTAAAGGGCCGGTTGGCGATGGCGCGAACCGACCTGAGTAGCGAGTTAGCGAAACATCGTTTCGCCGCTGCGCATGAGGAGCATGCTCCGCAAGGGAGCTGTGCTCGGCTGAGGAATTCTCAACAGTCACGATTAACCGTTATTTTGCTTCTCTTTGATTTCAGCAAGGGTCTTACAGTCAATACACAAAGTCGCAGTTGGACGAGCTTCTAAACGACGCAGACCGATTTCGATACCACAAGTTTCACAGAAACCGTAGTCATCATTTTTGATTGCTTCGATAGACTGTTCGATTTTGCGGATCAGTTTACGTTCACGATCACGGGTACGTAGTTCAATCGCAAATTCTTCTTCTTGTGTTGCACGGTCGTTTACATCTGGAAGTGCCGTATTTTCGTCTTGCATGGTATTCAGCGTACGGTCAACTTCAGTCATCAACTCAGCTTTCCAAGCCAGCAGAATCTGGCGGAAGTGCTCAAGCTGACCTTCAGACATGTATTCTTCATTTTTTTTCGGTTGATAAGGTTCGATACCAAATAAGCTAGCAGTAGAACCACCTTCAGTCGTTTTTGGCTTAGATTTGCGCACACGTTTTGTAGCTTTTTCATCTACCACATCAGTTTGTTCATCTAAGACTTGATTTTGGTTGTCATTCGCCATTTAGGGCATTCCTCATCATATGCGTAGGTAACTACGCAAAAAATATGGTGATATGCAAATTTTTATCCACCCCGAAGAAGGATTATCCTCCTATGGGGGTCGTCATCATATAGACTTTTTATGCGTTTTGATAGTCTTTGATGGCGGGATTGTAGATATCACGTTTCCTTTAAGAGCAATAAAGTAAAGCAAAAAAAACAAATTGAAAAGTTAATAACCTGAAATTTCAGTATTAATTTTAGCTTGCTTTAAAACTACCCTTTGAATGTAAGTCTGGTACTCACCATTGTCTTTTAATTGTAATACGCGATAGCCGGGCTGTGCCTGGTCTAAGGCAAAATTTTCGCTCAAGGGTTTGAACTGTACACTGGTTGAAGGGGTGGACAGATAGCGCACGCCCTGCCATTCATTTTCAGAATCCTGATGCACATGTCCAAATAGCACCATTTTGACATTGGTATGTCGTGCAATCACATCTTTCAATGCTTCCGAATTTTTCAGCCGATGCTGGTCAATCCAGTGTGATTGCATCGCAAAAGGATGATGATGACAGGCCACGATCACATACTGCTTGCTATGTTCAAGCAATAACTGTTCCAGCTGATCCAGCTGTTTTTGTTCTACCCAGCCATCGACCCGGCCTTTTACAGCACTGTTGAGCAGAATTAAAGTCCAGCACCCAAAGCTAATCGCATGCGCTTCATCACTATTTTTATAAAAAGGGAAAATAGCGAGATAATCATCATGATTACCTGGAATCTGATAATGCGGCACATTCCACGCCCGCATAAATTGTATGTAACGTTGATAGGTAGATTCTGCTGCAACCTGGGCCAGATCTCCGGTATGTACCACCGCATCAATATGCGGAAAACGCTGCTGAATGTCGTGTACGACCTCTAAAAAGCTCTGCTCCGGATTCATGCGGGCAAATTCAAGCTCAGGCTGGTCCATCAGATGCGTGTCTGAAATCTGGATGAGCGTCCAGACTTTTTCAGATGCAGGAGTAGAGGTCTGTGTCATCTGATCTACTCCTTTGGATAGGCTGTTGAGATATGTTGCTGTAACCACTGTAATGCCATAATGACGGGCGCATTTTTGAGGCGGTTATAACGGAATAATTCTGGAAGGTGGGCATAATCAAAAATATGCAGCTGGATATTTTCCCCTTCATCCGGCATGCCATGTACACCGCCATGTTCAGGTAGTTCTGCCTGAGCCACATAAAGGTGGAACAGTTCAGAGCAGGCACCCGCTGAAGGATAGAAACTATACAGATGTTGCAGCTCCTGGATTTCACAGCCAGATTCTTCCAGTGCTTCACGACGGATGCAGTGCTCTGGAGATTCATCACCATCTAAAACCCCGGCGATAATTTCCAGCTGCCATGGGGAATCGGTATCATCCAGTGCACCAATACGGAACTGCTCGATCAAGGCAAATTTTTGTTGTTGGTCATTATAAATCAGCACCCCAGCTGCAGGACGCCGCGCAATCAGTTCACGCTGAATCGGAGGAATATATTCCTTGCTCTCAAAAAGACGATGACTCAGCTGCACTTTTTCGACTTTCACGAATCCTTGATACAGATATTCGCGCTGTTGCAGGTCGACATCATTATAGTTATAGGACGCTTGCTGAATAATCTTCATAAATCAGAAAAGGATGAAAATATTTATTTCATCCTATCTGAGTTTTTAGCAAAAACAACTGATTTTCAGTGGGAATTAGACTTTATGATATAAATTTCGACCACTTTCAATGAAGCTGGTTTTCATGCTGTTAAGACCTGCTTCAACCTCTGGATCGAGCTCTGCTGCCTGCTGTGCATTTTTCTGATTATTCGCATAATCCCGCACATTCTGGGTGATCTTCATCGAACAGAATTTCGGACCGCACATCGAACAGAAATGCGCTGACTTATGTGCCTCTTTCGGCATGGTCTCATCATGCATGCTGCGCGCCGTATCCGGATCCAGACTCAGGTTAAACTGATCTTCCCAACGGAACTCAAAACGGGCTTTGGACAGGGCATTGTCACGTGCCTGTGCACCCGGATGGCCTTTGGCCAGATCCGCTGCATGTGCGGCAATCTTGTAGGTGATGATACCGTCTTTCACATCCTTTTTATTTGGCAGACCCAAATGTTCTTTTGGCGTCACATAACACAGCATCGCGGTGCCATACCAGCCGATCATCGCGGCACCAATGGCGGAAGTAATATGGTCGTATCCCGGAGCGATATCGGTGGTCAGTGGTCCCAATGTATAGAAAGGCGCTTCTTTGCAGACTTCCAGTTGCAGATCCATATTTTCCTTGATCATATGCATTGGCACATGGCCTGGACCTTCAATCATCACCTGTACATCATGCTCCCAGGCACGATGGGTCAGTTCACCTAAAGTACGTAACTCAGAGAATTGTGCTTCATCATTGGCATCCTGAATACAACCCGGACGCAGGCCATCTCCCAGACTGAACGAGACGTCATAGGCTTTCATGATTTCGCAGATCTCATCGAAATGGGTATACAGGAAGTTTTCCTGATGATGGGCCAGACACCATTGCGCCATGATTGAACCACCACGGGATACAATCCCGGTTAGACGGTTCGCAGTTAGTGGGACATAATGTAATAACACGCCAGCATGAATCGTAAAGTAATCCACGCCCTGTTCGGCTTGCTCAATCAGGGTATCTTTAAAGATTTCCCAGGTCAGGTCTTCGGCTACACCATTCACTTTTTCCAGCGCTTGATAAATTGGCACAGTACCGATTGGCACAGGGGAGTTACGGATAATCCATTCGCGGGTTTCATGAATATTCTGACCTGTAGACAAATCCATAATCGTGTCAGCACCCCAGCGGGTCGCCCAGGTCATTTTTGAAACTTCTTCTTCAATGGATGAACCCAGTGCCGAGTTACCGATGTTGGCATTAATCTTGACCAGGAAATTACGCCCGATGATCATCGGTTCGCATTCAGGGTGGTTGATATTGGCTGGAATAATGGCACGACCCGCTGCAACTTCCTGACGCACAAATTCAGGCGTGATTTCAGTCAGGTTTTTCGCACCAAAGTTCTGTCCGGCATGCTGGCGCATATCGACACCTTCACGCTGGCGCAGATTTTCACGAATGGCGATGTATTCCATTTCCGGTGTAATAATGCCTTGCTTGGCATAGTGCATCTGGCTGACATTGTGACCGCGTTTGGCACGACGGGGTTTTTGAATATGCGCAAAGCGGATATTGGCAGTACGGATATCGCGTAGGCGCTGGCGACCAAATTCGGAACTTAAGTCTTCTAGTACTTCGCTATCACCACGCTGTTCAATCCAGCTTTCGCGTACATGCGGCAGACCTTTGTTCAGGTCAATCGTGATTGCAGGATCGGTATAAGCACCAGACGTGTCATACACCATTAAAGGTAGATTTTTTTCACCGCCTAAACCTGTGGGAGTATCTGTCAGTGAGATTTCACGCATTGGCACCTGAATATCAGGGCGTGAACCTTGAATATAGACTTTGCGGGAAGCTGGTAAAATACGGGTGAGATCTCGAGCTTCCTGCTCATGATGAGCATCGGTTGCGGGAGTGGAGAGATTCGTTAATTGGTTCATGGCAATGATCCTTAGAATGACATCAACGAATCAAGCACGACCAAAAACGCAGGCGGATCTATCTTATAGATAGAAAGAGGGCTTTAAGTTTTTAGAGGCTTGATTCCTACGCAGGTCTTAACCTGATCAGGTTCAACGGTACTCACCATCAAATTGCACTCTAAAAGGCTATTTTGGTGATCTCAGCGAGTGATTACTCGCGCTCCGTCAAGCTCAGGCGATCATATAATAGTTAGGGAATAAAAAGTAGACGTGATTCGCTACTTTCTAGCAGAAATATGCAGTAAAGATTTCAGGGAAACAGGGTTGTTATAAACAGATGGCGTCCCTGAAACAGTCTTTTTTATAGTCTTGGGCTGGCATCTGAATTCCGGAATAATGGGCAATCTGTTCCCAGGCTGAACGGTTCTGATATTCGCTGTCAAGCACCTGTTTGCGCTGCTCTTCATTCATATCCAGAAATTCTAGAAAGCGTTGTGCCTTGGAAGTGATACCACCTTCATTTCCTTTAGACAGACCGATAATGGTTTCCAGATGGCTGTGATCAACGGCATAACGATCCCGGTAATCCTGGGAAATTGGCGCACTATTCATGCCATGAAACAGGAAGTAGCTGTATTGCTGTAGCAGATATTCAGCATCCTTTTGGTAAGGGCTTTGCGGAAAACGCTTGAGATAATCCTCCCAATCCAGAATACGCGCAGCAATTTCAGCAGGTTCAATCATTAAGCGTTGTTGCGTGAATACCGGTTCAAGATTCTGCTGAGACAAGGTTTCAATAAAAGCACGTTCTGCTGCCGGGAGATAAGGTGCAAAGATACGAGCCAAATATTCAGGACTACGACGATAAGTCAGTTGCTGTTCCCCTTGCTCCACCACTTCGACATATGCTTGTCCCTTATGTTTAAGCAGGTACTGGTCACGGGCAGTCAGTTCAACAAAATGACTTTGCTGAATGGTCGGATGTTGAGCCATTTCCAGCGCATATTGTTCAAATGCACGTTGCTGGGCTGGTGTTCTTTCAACTTTCAGGAAACGGCTATACATGGCATTGGCATGACGCATCAGGTTTTTTTGCTGTTTATGCTCTAACAGTGGCAGACACACTTTAAGATTCTGATTGATCTGCTCAAGTGCAAAAGTTGTGCGCTGGTCATCAATTTCAGCCATCTGTTTTTCAATATTCTGGCACATCAGGCTAAAATCTTGAGTTGCAGTATTTTTCTTGACACTAGTTTCAGCAGGCTCAATTTCGACCTGCGGCTGTTTGGGCTGCTGACAGGCAAGCATCAGCAACAGCAGCAGGGCAAGGCAGCTGGCAACTAAAATTGAGGAAAAACGTGTAGACACTATAACTCTATGCTCTGATACAAATAATGAATAACAGCGGGGAATGCACCTATTGTATACATCTTGTGCCAACAGACTGTTTAGTATTGTGAAGCTGTTTGTTAAGCTGTTGTCATCGACTCAAAAATGTGAATCAATATAGGATAAATTCACTTATTTGAATTAAAAAATTAATAAAAATCATACGTAAGTTTAGGAATAGACAAGTAATATTTGTATCACTTTAAGATTCAAGCATTTGGCTATATTTTGTTATGTATGACGATGCAGCAGTTAGGGATTCACATTATAAATGAAGATAAAATTCATCCTTAGTGCCAGCCTATTGTGTTCAAGTTCTGCCGTATGGGCACTGGACTTGGTTGAGGCGTATGAGCGTGCCAAACAAAATGATCCAAACTGGCAGGCCAATGTACTGCAATATGAAGCCGACCAGCTGAATCTTGGAATTGCCAGCGGCAATTTACTTCCAACTGTAAGCCTGTCGGGAAATGTGACCCGAAAAAACCAGTCGACTGATAATTCTGGAACACAAGGCTTGCCTGCGGAATTTGGGGAATTACAGGGTTCAAGTACAACCACCCGACAGATTGCTGTGACTGCGCGTCAACCTTTGTTTCGCTGGGATGCCTGGCAGGGATACAAGCAGGTCAAAACCTCAGTAGAACTGAGTGAAGTCAATTTGCGTCTGCAGAAGCAGCAGCATATTTTGCAGGTAGCGGAAGCTTATTTTAATGTATTACGTCAGCAATCCCTGACCGGTGCTTATTTGCAGGAAGAGCAGGCGCTGGCTGAACAGTTGCGCATGATGAATGCCAAACTCAAAGAAGGTCTGGTCGCACGCAGTGATGTCAGCGAAGCCAATGCCCAATATCAGAGTGCCCAAGCTAACCGAATCGCTACCCAAGTACAGTTGGTGTTGGCACAGGAGCAACTGGCGCAGTTAATTGGTCCTTATCAGGACAATCTGGCGGTCCTACGCAATGATTTCCAGTTCCAGAAACCATTACCAGCCAATATCCAGTCCTGGACCGAACTGGCACAAACTCAGAACCTGGAAATTCTACAGGCTCGTCTGCAAAAGCGTTATTCCGAAGATGCCAAACGTGTTGAAGAAGCAGCACGCTATCCGCAAGTTGAAGCAGTGGCAACTTATGGTTATCTGAAACAGACGCCAGAAACCGTTTTATCTTCCAATGGAGACTTTGATCAGGTCGGAGTAGAGGTAAACTGGAATCTGTTTAGCGGTGGCCGTACCAGTAAGAATATCCAAAAAGCAGGGGTGCTGGTGCAGCGTAGCGATGCCCAGCTGGATGCTGCGATGCGTAAAGCTAATACCGATGTGAAGCAGTCTTATCTACAGGTGGAAACAGATGAAGCCAAGCTGAATGCCCGCAAGGCGGCAATGGAATCAGCAGAAATTGTTTCCCAAGCATCCCGAGCACAATATCAGGAAGGGCTGAAAGCTATGGTCGATGTGCTGCTGGCACAGCGTAATGCTTTTTCTGCCAAAACTGATTATCTGAATGCTAAGTATGATTACCTGATTCATGTGCTGCAGTTGCAGGCCTCAGTAGGGCAGCTCAATGAACGGCAGCTAGCGGAAATGAATGCCTGGCTAGTAGAATATAACTAAAATCTAGCAAGCTCTTTTGAATAGATTGCCACCCTACTTTCATTATTGCAGTGCTTTAGGACAGGGGGGATTTCTCTCTAATACGGTTCGATGCAGCGTTAATTTTCTAGGTAAATAAAGCTATAAAGACACGCCGATTTATAGTAAATTTTTATTATAAATTAACAAAAATGAAATCCTAATTATTTGTTTAAGATAGTGAATCATTTAAATGTTAATAATTTTTAAGCAATAAACTAATGCAAAAGTTACAAAAAATATATTTTTTAATAAAAAAATAATACAAAAAAGCGTACAATTGTGCGAAATGTGATCCAATCTCCCTTGAAAGTGTGAAGTAGTTCTTGAATTCCCGCAGGCATATTTAATGCAACAGATATTTATATAAGAAAATATCCGCATTTCTTCTGATCACATAATTAATTCTATTTAGGATGGTTTAGGCATCCTATTAAGCAAATTCACGTATTGAAGAAAAAATCTATGATCATAGATGAAAATAAAAAAGCAGGGTCTGGGCTTTACTTTACTGTACAGCTTAAGTTCGTTGTAGCATTTATTGGTGCCTGCTTCTGGGCAGGATTTTCAATATGGATCGCTCAAGATTGGATAGATGATCTGAGTAACTATATTGGTCAATTTGCGGCTATTTTTTTCGTATATGGTATAGCTATTATTCCTGGTTTTATGAATTCATTTGCAGCTTTTAGTCTGTTGATGGATCGAAGACCGAAGCGAGAACCTTTACCCGTTTATCCTGGGATTACAATGCTGGTTGCTGCCTATAATGAAGCTGCCTCAATTAAAGATACGCTGGTCAGTATTGCTCTGCAAAAATATCCAGGACCATTACAAGTAATCGTTATCAATGATGGCTCCCAAGATAATACAGCAGATATTGTTCGACAGGCTGAAGCCAATATCCTTGGCTAGCCTTGCTGGATTTAAAGAAAAATGCAGGTAAAGCCAATGCATTAAATCAAGGTTTAAAAATTGCTGAGCATGATCTTATCATTACTGTTGATGCTGACTCTTACTTACATAAAGTGGCATTAATTAATATTGTTGAGCGCTACAAGTTAGATCCCCCTAATACACGTGCTGTGGCTGGCAAGATTCTGGTGCGTAATTCTCGTGAGAATATGCTTACCAAGGTGCAGGAATGGGATTATTTTCTGGGCATCGCTGCTACTAAACGTTTGCAATCTTTATATCAAGGAACCCTGGTTGCTCAAGGTGCTTTTTCTATTTATGACCGTGATGCATTAATTGAGGTGGGAGGATGGCCTGAATGTGTAGGTGAGGATATTGTGCTGACCTGGGCTTTATTAAAAGCAGGCTATCGTGTTGGGCATTGTGAGGACGCCTGTTTATTTACCAATGCACCCATGACTCTTAAAGTCTTTGTCAAACAACGTCAGCGTTGGGCACGTGGTATGATCGAAGCCTTTATCAAACATCCCGCTATTTTAATTAAACCAAGATTGTCTACATTTTTTATTCATTGGAATTTATTTTTTCCCTGGTTAGATATTGCTTTTACTTTTGGCTTTATCCCGGGGCTCATCTTGGCATGCTTTGGACACTATTGGATCGTTGGGATTATGACTCTTGCACTATTGCCACTGGCATTTCTACTTGGTCTACTTAATTACAAGATTGAGCGGAGCATGTTTAAAGATTTAAATCTCAAAGTAAGAAAAAATTTTGTTGGTTTCTTACTGTATGTGCTGACCTATAGTTTTTTGCTACAACCCGCCAGTATTTTAGGATATCTGGATGAAGTCTTCAGAACAAGAAAAACCTGGGGGACAAAATAAAATGAGAAGTTATAAAATCAGTCTATATGGTGTTGCTTTAATCATTAGTATGACGAGTACCAGTAATTATGCAGATGTATTACAAGAACAGCAAACTGGAAAAGAGCATGCGGCTGGAACTGAATTCTTTTTCAGTGACGATAGCGAAGGTTTCCAGACTCGTAAATTATCAGCAGAATTTTTGCCTCAATATGAAGATGCTGATCATTATTTAGGGGTGCGTGGCAGTGCTTATCAATATAGAGCTGATGACTGGAAACAAGATGGTCAGAAGATCTCATTTATTGGACGTGATATTGAATCTGCTACCGCTAATGGCTGGGTTTTAGAAGCGGGGCTATTCGAGCAAGGTGATCATACTTTATTAGCCTTCGATGGTAGTTATCGTACGCTTCTTGCAGAAAAGACAGCTATTGAAGTTTTTGCTAACCGAGATTGGATTGAAACCCAAGCTGCTTTAGAATATGGAACACATTTTACTTTTGTGGGTGCTGCACTGGATCAAGGTCTGGGAGATCATGTCACCGTAGTAGGAGTAGCGGGTTCACAGCTCTTTTCAGATGATAACCGCCGTGATCATGGACGAGTTAGGCTTATCTATCAGCCTTCACTTGACCTAGGCCTGACATTGCAAGCCCGATATCGCACTTATCGCAGTAGTGAGAAGGATGTAGGGGGTGAGTACTTCAATCCGAAAGATTATCAAGAAAGCATGTTTGCTATTGGCTGGCGTAAACGTATTTCCGGATGGACCACCGGTATTACTGCCGGGCTGGGCCGTGAAAAAATTAATGATGATGCTAGTCAGAACACACGATTATTTGAATTGAACTTACAAAGTCCTGTACGTAGTGAGCAGTTTTTGCGCCTGAATGCTGGATATAACCGCAGTGCTTCTTTCTATGGGCCAGATTATAACTATCGTTATGTTCGAGGTGAGTGGATTTTACGCTTTTAGGCAAATTGAACTGGTTCGCTGAATAGCGGTCTATTAGGCCGCTTTTTTTTAGATCTATGTTTGAGGGAATAGAACTTTTTCAGCTTCTTAACTATGTGTTTCCTCTTCTGAATCCTCCTCAAAGGTCTTGGCAATCTTTTCGATATTGAGGCTCTTTGCCATCGCGTCAAAGATTTGCTTATACACGCCGTCCTGATGATAAAGCTGATCATGCTCGCCATGTTCAGCAATCGCGCCTTCTTTCATCACGTAGGTATAATCCGCATCAATAATCTGCGACAGGCTATGCGAGATAATAATCACGGTACGACCTTGCTTGATCTGATCCAGACTCTGCTTAATCTGTTCAGCAGCAATGGCATCCAGGCTGGCAGTCGGTTCATCCAGAAAAATAATCGGCGGATTTTTCAGGAACATGCGTGCCAAGGCAATGCGCTGCTGCTGTCCACCAGAAAGCTGCAAGGCATCGGAATCATAACCATTGGGCAACTGTAAGATCTGTTCATGAATCGAAGCTTTCTGCGCAGCTTCAATGACATCTTGCATACTGGCACTGGTCTTGCCATAACGGATATTGTCAAAAATCGTACCCTGGAAAATATGATTTTTCTGTAGAACCAAGCCAATATGATCACGTAAATACTGGGTGTCATAATCCTGAAGATCAATACCATCCAAGGTGATCTTGCCTTGCTGTGGTTCATAAAATTTATCCAGTAAACTAATCAAAGTGGATTTACCCGCACCAGATAAACCGACCAGCGCAGTGATCTTGTTAGGGCGGATTTCCATATTGATATCTTTCAGCGCATGGTGTCCATTCGGATAATAGAATTCGACATGGCTCAGCTGAAATTTACCCTGAACAGGTGGCTTCTGCTGTCCACTGGATTCAATTTCATGATCTGCTTCCAGAATATTAAAGAAGCTCTCGGAATAGATCATGGCATCATTAACTTCATCATAAATCCGGTGCAATGAACGGATCGGTGCCGAGACATTATTAAACAGCAGCACGTGATACATGATCATGCCAATACTCATCTGACCAGCAAGCACAAAATAAGCGGTCAGAATAATGATAAGGACGATGCCAATCTGCTCAATAAAGGTTTTCAGACCATCAAACAGAAAACTGGTTTGACGGGTTTTCATCTGATTATCGGTCAGTTCACGCTGTAGGCCGAGCTGCTTTTCGGACTCAATCGACTCACGGTTAAAGGATTTAATTACGGTTATCGAGTTAATAATACTGAGAATGCCCTGACTCTTTTTCTCGCGACCATCTCTTAAACTACGGCGCCAGCCGCCCAGTTTTTGTGCCTGTTTGTAGGTCAGCCAGAAGTAAATTGGTACAATCGCCGTGGCTACCATCCCCACATAAATATTGGCATAGTACATCAGGCCCAAAGCTACAATCGCGCTGGTAAATAGCGGCAGGATATCAATAAAGAAGATCTGCACCAGACGCGTCAGTGAGCCAATGCCACGGTCAATACGGGTTTGCAATTTACCGGCCTGGTTATTGTCCTGATTAAAAAAAGCCAATCGATAGGCCAGAAACTTTTCAATAATGCCTTGTGCCAGATCCTGAGATACAAAAATTCGCAACTTTTCCCCATAGAATTTTTGTCCAAACTGCACAAAAGCATTAATCACTTCTTTCACCAGCAAGATCGATGAAATGGTAATCAGGATATGCCAACCCTCATTCAGTCCTTCACCTGCTTCAAGCAGCTTATTGATACTGTCGACCGCATATTGCAAAGTGATCGCGTTGACCTGAGCGGTAAATGAACCGATCAGGGTCAATATCAGGGTCGCAATCACCAGCAGCCGGTAAGGACGGACAAAGGGACGCAGCTTGTGAAAGAGTTGCCAAAGATCCATGCAGTATTATTTTTATTGTGAAAGTTAAAACAAGTTTATGCCCCTGAATGATCATTCACAAGAAGCTGATTTGTATTGATTTGTGCAATTTTAGTTGTGTGCAGAAAGCGAAAATGACAGGATAAAAGCTCTAAAAAGAATGAAACTGACATGACACTGGATTTGTTTTCACCCCAGCCTCAAACCAATCTTTTGCCCTGTGACGGGGTAGTAGAAGACCATGGTCTGATTTTAAATGGAGAGCAAAGTCAGAAATATCTCGACTATTTTTTGCAGCATCTGGCTTGGGAGCAGGATGAGGTTTTCCTTTTTGGCAAGCACCATGTTACTGCCCGTAAAATTGCCTGGTATGGTGATGCAAATTACCAATACCATTATTCGGGCAGCTTGAAGAAAGCCCATATCTGGCAGCCAGCACTATTGAGATTGAAACAGCATATTGAACAGCAGGTAGGTCATCCCTTTAATTCCTGTCTGGCCAACCTGTATGAACATGGTCAGCAAGGCATGGGCTGGCATAGTGATAATGAAGCCAGCTTGATGTCAAAACGGCATGAAACTGTCATTGCTTCTTTAAGTTTTGGTGCTACCCGCAAAATGCGTTTTAAACATAACTATACTGGGGATCTGGTAGAGTTGCTGCTTCAAAGTGGGCAGCTGATTGTGATGCGTGGGCAAACCCAGCAGTGCTGGAAACATCAGATTAGCAAGACCACGAAAGTCATTACACCAAGGATCAATCTGACCTTTCGCTATTTTTATCCCGAAAATTAGAAATATATAAGGAGCAAGATTACATGCGTATTTATTTAAGATTTCTTGTTTCGCCTACCCATTAAAAAAGCATCCATCTGGATGCTTTTTATTTTAAGGATTCACTCCGACCGGATGCCGATACCAGCTTTCAATAAATAGCGCTGCTGCAATACTGTCAGCCGCTAACTTTTTAGCTCGACCTTGAGTCTGATAACTCTCTAATTCATCCCGCGCTTCACGTGTAGTGAGACGTTCATCGACCATCAAGGTTTCAATATTGGTTTGATGACGTAAACGGCGGGCAAATTTGCGTGCACGCGCAGAAAGTTCAGATTCTGTATCATCCATATTCAGCGGTAGACCGACTAAAAATAAAGTCGGTTGATATTGCTTGACGATTTTCAGTAATGTATCCCAGTTGGGGATTCCATCTTTCATCGGGAACAAGGCAAGAGGATTGGCACTTTCAATCAGGGATTGTCCAACCGCCATGCCCATTTTTTGTGTACCAAAGTCAAACGCCATAATCATCTGTGGCGCGTTTACATCAGGCATGTCCAATCTCAGAAGACAACCAGTTCCGATCTACGCCCATCTTTTTATAGGCAGCATCCCAACGGTCGTCATAAGGTAAATTAAAAATTAAATCCATATCAGATTCACAGATCAGCCACTCACCTTTGGCAATTTCTTTTTCCAACTGGCCTTTACCCCAGCTGGCATAGCCAAGTGCAATCTGGTAACGTCCGACACCTTGGTTATGGGCGATGGCATCTAGAATATCCTTGGATGTGGTAATACAGACATTTTCACCGACGGCAATTGAAGAATGCCAAGTAGGCTGACCGGTGTGCAGCACAAAACCGGCTTCAGGTCGCAATGGGCCCCCTTGCAACACTTCATGAGGATTGACATTATCTGCTTCGATTTCAAGATCATTCAATAATTCTTTAATCTGAATGCCTGCAGGTCGATTAATAATGATGCCTTGCGCTCCATCTTCGTCATGTCGTGCGAGATAAATGACCGTGTTGGCAAAAAAATCGTCACGCATTTCTGGTGGAGCAATCAGACAACGGTGTGTCAAATATTGTTTGTTCACCGAAAAGCTTCTCCTTAAAATCAATTTCTTGGCAAAGAAATCGTGTGATCTTCACCTTTAACTTACTAGAGCTTTGTTAATTCACCAACAGTTTTTTGTGAGCATTGTAATATTTTTAAACATGCTGAAACTTTAGCTGACGTAATTGACGCGCGTGTTGCAGTGTTGTTTCATTAATTTCCACACCGCCTGTCATTCGTGCAAGCTCTTGAATACGTTCGTCTTCTTTCAAATCAAGAATTGTGCTGCTAGCCGGATCGGTTTGCTGCTTTTTCACCAGCAGATGCTGATCAGACTGTGCTGCGACCTGTGCCTGATGGGTGATACACAGAATTTGTACATGCTGCGCCAGATCGGCCAACAGACGTCCTACAATTTCCGCCGTACCCCCACTGATGCCGACATCAATCTCATCAAAGACCAGAACTTCAGCTTCAGTTTTTTCAGCATTCATCACTTGCATTACCAGTGCAATACGGGACAGTTCACCACCGGATGCCACGCGTGCCAGTGGCTGTGCCGGAATACCTTTATTGGCAGTAAATAGCAGCTGAATAAAGCTCAAGCCTTCACTGTTTGGTTCATCGAGCGGTTCAAATTTAAATTCAAAATAGGCTTCTGGCAGGGCAAGCTGTTTGACCTGTTCCGTCAGTTGTTTCGCCAATGGACCAGCTGCTTCACGACGAATCTCATCCAGATGCTGTGCTTTGGCCAGAAACTCCTGATAAGACAATTCGACTTGTTCCGCCAATGTTTCTGGATCTTCGAGTTGATGCAATTGTGCTAGTTCAGCCTGCCAGGTTTCATACTCTTCCTTCAATAATTCGGGTTGGGTACGGTATTTACGTGCCAGACGGTGAAACACTTCAAGTTGTGAATTCAGCTCTTCCATACGTTCAGGATCAAAACTTTGACGATCCATAAAATGACGCAGGTTGGCTGTAGCATCTTCAATTTCACTCTGCGCATTGAGCAAAGAAGTGTGGATTTCAGAAAGCTGCTCACTACGACCAGCATGGGATTCTACACGACGCAGGATAGAGGAAAGCTCCTGATTAATATTCTGTTCCGCTTCATCCAGGCCATTCAGACTATAGACACAGTCCTGCATGATCGCTTCATGATGAGAGAGACGATCAAATTCCTGTTCAATTTCCTGATAATCAATCTGTACTACATCTTCAAGTTCTTCGAGCTGCAGTTCCAGTGTTTCCATGCGCTGTTTACGGGTGGCTTGAGCATCAAGTGCTGCCTGATGCTGGCGGATATTTTTATGCCAGATACTGTATGCATCACGAACTGCCTGGGCGGGCTCATAAAAATTATAATAACGGTCCAACCAGTGTTTCGGGTAAGGCGGCTCCAGTAGCTGTTGCTGGCTGTGCTGGCTATACAGTTGTACCAGCAAACGGCCAATTTCTTTCAGTTCAGACAGACTGCTAGGACGGCCATTAATCCATGCCTTGCTACGTCCCGTAGCAAAAATCACCCGACGTAGATGGATTTCACCCGACTCATCATCCAGTTCATGTTCTTTTAGCCAAAGCGCTTCGGGACTATTGTCCTGATAACTGAAGGTTGCTGTCACATCGGCCTTTTCTGAACCATAGCGCACATAGTTGGTGTCGGTGCGTTCACCCAAACAGGCCGAAAGGGCATCCAGCAACAAAGACTTACCAGCGCCGGTTTCACCGGTGAGCACGTTAAAACCTTGATGAATATCAATGGCCAGGTGGTCAGCTAAGGCAAAATTGATCAGAGTTAAATGTGTCAGCATACACGCATCCAAGCTGCGAAAAGTTTGATTGAAATCAAGTAGGATCTGATATGCATCAGATCATGTATGTCATTATAAATCAGGATGAAACCCTTTGATTCTATCTTATATTACGGTCAATGATACAAGCAGATTTTGTAGTATTGTCAGTATGCACGACTAAAGCAGGTCAATCTTCCCACAAAATTGATTACTCCCTATAGTTCAGCGAATCCTGCTAAATTTGATTTTGCATTGCAGAATTGTTCATCCTCCTTTAAATCACTTTATTTTATATATTTGCTTATTGAATATATGTACAAAATATATACAGAAAATTTTAAGCTGAGCTAGGCAAACTTCGATTGATTAGTTAGGAATGCGCATTTAAACTACAGCCATTCCAATATTATAAAACCCGTGCTCTGGAGATAAACGGATGTCAGCTCAGTTTGACCATGTTTCAGTACTTAAGAAATCAAATGTATATTTTGGCGGTCTGTGCATCAGCCATGTGGTTCAGTTTGAAGATGGTACGAAAAAAACCCTGGGAGTCATTCTACCGACTGAAACCCCACTTACATTTGAAACACATGTGCCTGAGCGTATGGAAATCATTTCCGGTGAGTGCCGTGTGCAGATTGCAGATAGCGAAGAAAGCGAACTGTTCCGTGCTGGCCAGTCTTTCTACGTGCCAGGCAATAGCCGTTTTAAAATCGAAACTGATGATGTATTAGATTACGTTTGTCATTTTGAAGGCTGATTTTATTATTTCATCTCCCTAACCGGACTGAAGCTGATCAGGAAATTTTCTGCCGAATCGGTTAAACTTAATTTATACAGAAATCCTGTGAAGCTGGCTTTGCAGGATTTTTCTTTTGCAGCATATTTCCCAAATTAATTTAGAGGTCGTTCATGGCTAAACCTGAGTATTTTTATGGCGTACATTCAGTTGAGTCATTACTGGAGCTTGAGCCTGAACGCGTCCTGACGCTGTTTACTCTGAAAGGTCGTGATGATCAACGCTTAAAGCGTGTATTAGAGCTTGCTGAGCCATTTGGGATTAGTGTGCAACAGGCTAGTCGCGACAAACTGGAAAAACTGGCAGGTTTGCCGTTCCATCAGGGGGTGGTAGCAGCAGTGCGTCCGCATCCAACTTTAAATGAAAAAGATTTAGAAGAGCTTTTAAAACAAGATTCGCAAGCACTTTTATTAGCGCTTGACCAAGTCACCGATCCGCATAATCTCGGTGCCTGTATCCGTACGGCAGCAGCCATGGGTGTCGTGGCTGTAATCGTGCCACGTGACCGTTCTGCAAGTTTGACACCGACAGCGCGTAAAGTCGCAGCCGGTGGTGCCGAGAAAGTTAAATTTATTCAGGTGACCAATCTAGCACGTACTTTGGGTCAGATCAAAGATGACTTTAATGTCCGCGTTGTGGGGACTATGCTGGATGAGAAAGCATTACCAATTCAGCAATTTGATTTTACTGGTACTGGTGTCTGCGTGGTAATGGGGGCGGAAGATACCGGTCTGCGTCCAATTACGCAAAGTCAGTGTGATCAAACGGTTTATATTCCGATGGCAGGCAACTTGCAAAGTTTAAATGTCAGTGTGGCAACAGGTATGGCTTTATATGAAGCTTGCCGTCAGCGTAATGCTTAATCCCTGATGAGATTATCCACACGTGCACAAGGTTATTTTTTCCTCTTAACGACCATGTGTATCTGGGGCGGTTTTACTTTAACCGCTCGCCTGAATGCAATCTGGCAGATCAGTGCCTGGGATATCGTCGCACTACGCTTCTCTCTGGCTTTTCTGATTCTCATGCCGATTTTAATCTATCGTAAAGAGGCTTCTTTTTTACTGAAAAAAGAATCTTTTATCCTGGCTATGATCGGTGGAGTGGTGTATTGCCTGTTTGCTTATAGCGCATTCCATTACGCACCGACTGCCCATGCCGCCATTTTTTTGAATGGCTGCATACCGTTGTGTACTGCAGTGATGGCTTATTTTCTGATGAATCAGGCTTTTGATAAACATACCTGGATCAGTCTGAGCATTATGATCGGGGTGCTGTGTCTGATGAGCGTACTGATGTATCAGGAAACAGGTGTGGCCTTTGGGGCAGGGGATGTCCTGTTTTTCATCAGTGCGATTTTATGGGGGATATTTACGGTGTTGTTACGTAAATATCAACTGTCTGCCTGGCAAGCCATGTGTGGCGTGGCAATTTGGTCGGCTGTGGTGTATGTACCGATTTATTTACTGTTGTTACCTAAAAATTTAACTGTACCTGAGCCACAACATTTATTGTTTCAAACACTTTTCCACGGGGTGTTTGTAGTCATCATTGCAACCCTAACCTATGTAGAAGCGATTAAGCGGCTTGGCGCATTTAAAGCAGGCAGTATTACCAATCTGGCACCTTTTATTGCGGCTATTCTGGCAGTGCCCTTGTTGAATGAAACGCTGAGTCTGGCGATGGTTTGTGGTCTGATCGGGATGGCAATCGGTGCCTTGCAGCCATGGCGCTGGCTGCAACATCAGGACAGTTTGGCCATCAAACTTGAAGAACAAAAAAAGCAGTCTTGATGACTGCTTTTTTATTAATTCAGAGCTCTTTGCAAATATTGTTCATGTAGAGGCTGTAGATGCGCATATAAGTGTTCCAGATGGCCATCATTTAATACGATATCATCCGCCAGTTGCTGTTTTTGTTCACGAGGCATCTGAGTAGCAATGATACGGTGAATCTGTTCAATATTTTGACCATCACGCTGTGCAGCACGCTGGATCTGCAACTCAATCGAAGCATCAATCAATAAGGTATGGTCGGTAAGTTCATGCTGATTGGTTTCAAACAGCAGGGGAGACACCAGAATCACATAAGGACTTTGTGCATCCTGTAATTGCTGAATAATCGATTGGCGAATTGCGGGATGAGTAATGCTTTCTAAGATTCTACGGGCATCATTGGATTGGAAAATATGTTCGCGTAAAGCACGACGGTTTAAGGTTCCATCTTCCTGTAATACCCAGTCACCAAAAGCTTGCTGAATTTGTAGCAGTGCTGGCTGACCGACTTCGACAATCTCGCGTGCCACAACATCAGCATCCACGACCACAATACCATGTTGTTCAAACCATTGACTGGCAGCAGATTTGCCGCTGCCAATACCACCTGTCAGACCTAGTATAAATTTCAAATTATTGACCTAAATAAACTTTCATAATTTGCTCGCCCCACAGGAAAGCGATCCAGCCGGCAATGGCAATATAAGGACCAAAAGCAAAAGGCTGATTTTCCTTACGTACTTTTAACAGAATAATGCCAATAATTGCACCAACGAGTGATGACAATAATACAACTAGTGGCAACATTAACGGTCCCATCCAGGCACCTAAAGCAGCCAGCAATTTAAAGTCACCATAGCCCATGCCTTCTTTACCAGTTACTATTTTGAACAGGTAGTACACGACCCATAAACACAGGAAGCCGATGATATAACCCCAGATGGCTGAAGTTGGTGAGGTGTAAATTGCATAGCTATTCACCCCTAAGCCTAAAGCTGCAAGTGGAAGGGTATAGCGATCTGGAAGCAGCTGGGTATCAAAGTCAATAAAGGTTAGTGCAATCAGAATATAAGTCAGCACCAGACCGAACAACATTTGTATTGTAGGACCAAATACAGCCAAAACGGTCAATGCACAAACTGCTGTTAGAATTTCAATGAATGGATAACGGGCACTAATTGGATTTTGACAGTTCGCACATTTACCACGCAAGGCTAACCAGCTGATCACGGGGATATTTTGATACCAGCGAATTGATGTATGACATTTTGGACAGGTCGACGCAGGTTTACTTAATGTAAGCTTGCTTTCATCAATGATCGGTTGATCAGGGTGTAAAAACAGCTGGCAGTCGTTACGCCATTCCTGTTCCATCATTTTAGGGGTGCGGTAAATTACGACATTCAGGAAACTACCGATACAGAGACTAAAAAGCCCGACTGCAATATAGAGCGCAGTCGGGTTTTGAGTGAAATATAAAATAAGATCTTGCATTAAACCACGGAACCCATCTGGAAAATCGGCAGGTACATTGCAATAACAAGACCACCTACAAGCACACCAAGAACGGCCATAATTAATGGTTCCATCATGGAGGTCAAACCATCAACGGCATTGTCGACTTCATTTTCATAATGGGTCGCGACTTTATCCAGCATGGCATCTAGTGCACCAGATTCTTCACCAATCGAGACCATTTGCACGGCCATAGAAGGAAACTTATTGGTAACACGCATGGCGAATTGCAGTTGTTGGCCAGTAGCAACATCCTCACGAATTTTCATTACCGCATCTTCATAAACTACATTATTGGTCGCGCCTGCAGTTGATTCCAGTGCATCAATTAATGGAACACCAGCAGCAAAAGTCGTTGCCAGAGTACGACTATAACGAGCAATAATCGCTTTATAAACCAGATCACCGAAGATAGGTGCTTTTAGTGCAGCCTTGTCTAAAAAGTCACGGAATTTTTTACTACGCTTTTTAGCTTCTAAAAATGCTGTAATTGCAATACCAATAAAGATAATTAATAGAAACCAGTATTTCTGCATCCATTCAGACATATTGACTACCATTTTTGTAAATGCTGGCAAGTCTGCACCAAATGACGAGAAGAGATCCTGGAAAACTGGAACGACTTTAACCATCAAAATAATCGTAACAATAATTGCAACAACAACCACTGTTGCTGGGTATTTCATTGCTTTTTTAATTTTCTGCTTTAACAGTTCACTTTTTTCTTTATAAATCGCAACACGATCCAGCATGGTCTCTAAAGCACCCGATTGTTCACCGGATTCAACCAGCGAACAGAATAGCTTATCAAAGTATTGAGGATACTTGCGCAGTGCACCTGCAAAGGTATTTCCGCCTTCAACCTCACCTTTAATCCCGAGTACAACCTCGCGCATTGAAGGATTTTCAAGGCCTTCCGCCACAATTTCAAAGCCTTGTACGAGTGGTACACCGGCTTTCATCATGGTAGCAAGCTGACGGGTAAAAATGGTGATATCCAGTGTGGTCACTTTTTTCTTCATCAGGCCTTCAAGAATATTCTTCTTTTTTTCTCGAATACTCTTGATACTGATACCCTGCTTACGCAACGTGACCTTGGCCAAGGCGAGGTTACGTGCAGGTATTTCCCCTTTAATCTTTATACCTTTACGGTCTACCCCTTCATAGGTGAAGGTCGGCATCATTTGACCTTTTTTCACTGAAGCCATGAGTTTATCCTTATTTTATAGCAGCACCTGATCATTCGCTGGTAACACGATTGACTTCCTGAAGGGAAGTCACCCCCTGCATTACCTTTAATAACCCTGATCGGCGTAAATTGTTAAAACCTGCGCGTGCGGAAGCTTCGGCAATCTCAATTGCATTGCCATCTTCCATAATAATACGTGAAATCTCTGGTGTCACTTTCATGACTTCATAAATACCGACTCGACCTTTATACCCTTCACGACATTCGTTACATCCGACAGGTTCAAAAATACTAAATTCCGGATTCTGTAAATCATCATCGCTAAAGCCCATTTCAAGCAGGCTCTGACGTGGAATATCTGCCGGTTTTTTGCAATGTGGACAAAGGCGACGCGCCAAACGCTGAGCAATAACCAAATTCACCGAGGTGGCAATATTAAATGATGGCACACCCATATTACGTAAACGGGTCAGGGTTTCTGGTGCGCTGTTGGTATGTAGTGTTGACATCACCATATGACCTGTTTGTGCTGCCTTGATTGCAATCTCTGCAGTTTCCAAGTCACGGATCTCACCGACCATGACAATATCAGGATCCTGGCGCAGGAATGATTTCAATGCAGCAGAGAAGGTTAGGCCAACTTTATTATTGACGTTAACCTGGTTGATCCCTTGCAGGTTAATTTCGACTGGATCTTCAGCAGTTGAAATATTCGTGTCTTCACGATTCAGGATATTTAAACCGGTATAGAGAGATACAGTTTTACCAGAGCCTGTCGGACCGGTGATCAAGAGCATACCTTGAGGCTTATCTAGTGCCTCCATAAATAAGGCTTTTTGATCAGGCTCATACCCCAGAGCATCAATACCCAACATGGCACTCGATGGATCCAGAATACGCAGTACCAGTTTTTCCCCAAACAGGGTTGGGAGTGAGTTGACACGGAAATCGATAGCCTTATTTTTAGAGAGTTTTAACTTGATCCGGCCATCTTGAGGCACACGCTTCTCGGAAATATCCATTTGTGACATAACTTTAAGACGTGAAGCCAGACGTGTTGCAAGCTGTAAAGGTGGCGTGGCGATTTGACGCAAGACCCCGTCGACACGGTAACGCACACGGTACATTTTTTCATAAGGTTCAAAGTGTAAATCAGATGCACCCATACGGATTGCATCAATCAGTAACTTATTAATATATTTAACAATGGGTGCTTCATCACCTTTATTATCATCCTCATCATCTTTATTCGGGTCAGAGTTATCGATATCAATATCTAGATCAAAATCATCATCAAAGTCAAAGGTGCTTTCTTCAGTAAAATTCTGCTCGATCAGTTTTTCGAGTTTATTATGTTCAACAATGATGGTTTCAATATTGAGTTTGGTCGCAAAACGAACGGCGTCAATTGCTTCTATATTGGTCGGGTTGCTGGTCGCGATAAACAGAATATTGCTATTTTTAAAGATTGGTAGCACGCGGTGTTTGGTAATAATCTTTTCATCAAAATCTTCGCGTACGATCAGGGCAGGATCATAGGCACTGATATCAAATAGCGGTTCACCGAATTCAAGAGAAATCGTTTCTGCAATTTTGGTTGGCGAGAGGCGGTGATGTTCAATCAGATAGGGAACAATATCAATTTTATCTTTTTTGGCACTGCTCAAAGCACCCTGCATATCTTCTGCAGATATAACCCCTTCATCGACAAGTCGACGAATAAACCCCGTAAATCTTGGAGATCCCTGAATTGCTGTCATGCTCTAATATGCCCGTGAATCAAAATTGTTTTAATTGCTTTATCAAAATTATACGTTGCTTGCGTAAAATTACCATAGCGTAAAATGCTGCCTTCTTCGCATTAATATTCAAAATACTGAATGAATCCTAAGAAGTGATCCCTATAATCTTAAGTGATAACAAAAAATGAGCAGTTTGAACAGACCTGGCACTGAAAATGCCGCAAGAAAACTCTTCTTCAAATTTTCTAATTCCGTGTAGAATGTGCCCAATTAAAGATAGGTATTCAGAATAGGTTGTTTATGTCGTTGTCGACGATTACCCCATGGGTAGTGGGTAACTGGAAAATGAACCCGCTGCAGACAGATGCGCAGACATTGCTTCGTGGGGTGAAAGATTTACTTGAATCTACACCGATTTCAGCAGAAAAGTGTCATTTAGGCGTAGCCCCTGTAGCAATTGCACTCACTCAGGTTCAGGCTGAAATGGCTTCCGCCGTTCGTCCGGTTTATGCCGTTGCTCAGGATGTATCTCGTATTGCAGGCATGGGCGCCTATACGGGCGAAGTGAGTGCAGAACTGCTGGCAGACAGTGGTATTGGTTATGTTCTGGTAGGACACTCTGAGCGTCGTGAAATCTTTGGTGAGTCACGAGAGATTCTCAATACCAAAATCAAAAATGCTTTAAATGCCGGTTTGACTGTGATTTATTGTGTAGGTGAAAGTCTGGAACAGCGTGAAGCCGGTCAGGCGGAAGCTGTGGTATTGCAGCAAATCTGTGATATCGCGGCTGTAGTTGAAGCAGAGCAATGGAAGAATATTGTAATTGCCTATGAACCGATCTGGGCGATTGGTACTGGTAAAACTGCTTCTCCGGAAGATGCACAAGCGATGCATGCCCAGATCCGTCAAGGTCTAAAACAGATTACTGGCTATGGTGAAACCACTGCAATTTTGTATGGTGGTAGTGTTAAACCTGAAAATGCAGTAGAGTTGGCAGCCTGTCCTGATATCAATGGGGCACTGGTGGGTGGTGCATCACTCAATGCCGAGTCATTTCATAAAATTGCCCAGGCATTTGCAAATACACAATAATTAGGAGTTCAGCATGCAAACTTTTGTGCTGGTAGTACATATTATCTTAGCGATTTTGATGATTGTCTTGATTTTAGTTCAGCATGGTAAAGGTGCAGATGCTGGTGCATCTTTCGGTGGTGGCGGTGCTGCGACTGTTTTTGGTGCTTCAGGTTCAGGTAATTTCCTGACCCGTTTGACTGCAGTATTTACGGCATTGTTTTTTATTACCAGCTTGACTTTAGCGGTATTTGCCAAAAAGCAGACCACAGATGCTTATACTCTGAATAGCGTTCCAACGACTCAGACTGCACCTGCTCAATCGGCTGAAACTTCACCAACTGCACCAAAAACTGGTGAATAATTTCGCCAAAGGCTTTCTTTTTGTGCATGATGCGAATAGAATGCCTGCAGCTGCGGTGGTGGTGGAATTGGTAGACACGCTACCTTGAGGTGGTAGTGCTTTCGGGCGTGGGGGTTCAAGTCCCCCCTTCCGCACCAACTTATAATCCAGAACATAAGTTAGTGTATGCAGCTAAAAAACTTCTGTTGTTGCGGGATGGAGCAGTCTGGTAGCTCGTCGGGCTCATAACCCGAAGGTCGTTGGTTCAAATCCAGCTCCCGCTACCAATCAATCCTTTTATAAAGACGCAAACTTTAAAGAGGCAACTTGAAACTAGTTTTAAGTTGAGAAGAGTTATTTGCATGTTGTTGCGGGATGGAGCAGTCTGGTAGCTCGTCGGGCTCATAACCCGAAGGTCGTTGGTTCAAATCCAGCTCCCGCTACCAATCCTTTAAAGATGCAAACTTTAAAGGCAGTTCTATGAACTGAAAAGTTTTTTGTATGCTGATGCGGGATGGAGCAGTCTGGTAGCTCGTCGGGCTCATAACCCGAAGGTCGTTGGTTCAAATCCAGCTCCCGCTACCACTTTTTGGAAAGTGTGATTTCGTTATTTTAATCAGTTGCAAGCTCGTCGGGCTCAACTCTTTATAAAATCTCGAAGATCGTTGGATTAAAGTCCAGTGAGCGCTACCAATTTTTCAGCGACAAAAGACCAACATATCGATAGAGATAGTTTTGATTGAAAACTTATCGTCTTTTGTATATAATTTTTGCACGTTGATGCGGGATGGAGCAGTCTGGTAGCTCGTCGGGCTCATAACCCGAAGGTCGTTGGTTCAAATCCAGCTCCCGCTACCAAGTTTCTTAAAAGAGGCTCACAACTATGGTGGGCCTTTTTGCACAGTGGGATTTGAAAAAATCCGAAATTGTGCATTAATTGGGGCGATTTACGCCCTTTTTTATTGGCTATCGTGTAGTGTCGACAAAATTTGGTCATATCTCCATGTTTCACTACTACTATAGTTTGTATTGGTTTGTAGTGGTCAAATAGATCATAAAATCGCACCAGATGACGAGAGTAAATGAAGCTATCAAATAAAACTCAAGCACTTCAGGACTTGATTGCACCTGCAGTTGAAGCCTGTGATGTAGATCTTTGGGGAATCGAATTTGTTCCTCAGGGTAAACGTTCTCTATTACGTATTTATATCGACAAGCCAGTCGATGCAACTGCTGAACCGGTCATCAATGAAGACGGTGAAGTGGAGCAGGGCCGCGGAATTGGTGTGCAGGACTGCGTACGCGTTACCCAACAGGTGGGCGCGATGCTAGACGTACATGATCCGATTTCAGGTGAATATGCACTTGAAGTGTCGTCTCCAGGCTGGGACCGTCCATTCTTCCAGCTTCAGCAAATGGCAGATTATATCGGTCAGACCGTTGCCTTACGTCTGATTAGTGCGGTGGACAACCGTCGTAAATTCCAGGCAAAACTGGTTGCAGTCGACCTTGAAAATGAAATGATTCAGGTAGAAGTAGAAAAGCAGCAGGTTCTGGACATCGACAGTCACAATATCGATAAAGCAAATTTGGTCTATCAAGATTAACTAAATCAATAAGAATCTGAACGAATAGGTGACATATGGCACGTGAAATTCTTACCGTCGTTGAAACGGTTAGTAACGAAAAAGGTGTACCTCGTGAAGCAATTTTTGAAGCACTAGAACAAGCTTTAGTTGCAGCGACCAAGAAAAAGTTCTACGAAGGAACTAACTCAGAAGAAGCACGTTTACGTGTAGAAATCGATCGTAAAACTGGAGACTACCGTACTTTCCGTCAGTGGGAAGTGGTTGCAGACGAAGATCATGAAATGCCAGCCTGTCAGGATGCGATCTCTGATGTTGATCCGGCGAAATGGTCAATCGGTGACATTCGTGAGCTGGAAGTTGAGTCAATCGATTTCGGTCGTATTGCTGCACAGATTGCTAAACAGGTGATTGTACAAAAGATTCGTGAAGCAGAACGTGCACTGGTTGCTGATGCTTATGAATCTAAAGTCGGTGAGCTGATCTACGGTGAAGTGAAAAAACAAACCAAAGACGGTTTCATTATTGACTTAGGGGACAATGCTGAAGCATATCTTGCACGTGAAGAAATGATTCCGAAGGAAATCCTTCGCCCGAAACAACGCGTGAATGCGATTCTTTTCAATGTCAACCGTGAAGGTCGTGGTGCTCAGCTACAGCTTTCTCGTGCTAAACCTGAAATGCTGATCGCATTGATGAAAAAAGAGATTCCAGAAATCTCGGAAGAAATCATTGAAATCAAGGCAGCCGCACGCCAGCCAGGTGTACGTGCCAAAATTGCAGTGAAAACAAATGACCACCGTATTGATCCGGTTGGTGCTTGTATTGGTATGCGTGGTACACGTATCCAGGCAGTACAACAGGAACTCAATGGTGAGCGTATTGATGTCGTAGTATGGTCAGATGATCCTGCTCAGTACATCGCAAGCGCACTTGAACCAGCAGATGTATCCAGTATTGTTATCGATGAAGATGCACGTACTGCAGACATCATTTTCGCAACGAGTGATCAGTTGGCTCGTGCGATTGGTTCACAGGGTCAGAACGTTCGTCTGGCATCAGAACTGACTGGCTACAAGCTGGATATGATGCTGGAAGAAGAATACTACGCGCGTCAACAAAGCGAAGCACAAAAATACCTGGACATGTTTGTAACACGTCTGGATATTGCTGAAGATTTGGCTATGGCGTTGGTAGAAATGGGCTTCACCTCGCTTGAAGAAATTGCATACGTACCTGCAGAAACGTTTGATGAAATCGAACTGGATGCGGAACTGGTTGAATTACTGCAAAGCCGTGCAAAAGAAGTTGCACTTGCTGATGCATTACAACAGCAAGAAAACGTACAAGCGCCAAGTGAAGAACTTGTTGCAATGGATGGCATGACAGCAGAGATCGCGCAAGCTCTAGCAGCTCGTGGTGTGGTAACAGTGGATGACCTTGCAGATCAGGCAACTGACGATATCGCAGATATTGAAGGTTTAGGCGCTGAAAAAGCGGGTCAGCTCATTATGAAAGCGCGCGAATCATGGTTTAACTAGGAGGTAGTATATGACGGACAAGTCGATTAAAGAGTTAGCCCTCAAATTGGGTCGCCCAGTTGAGAAGCTCCTGGAACAGGTTCGTGAGGCAGGTTTACCACAGAGCAAATCTGACGAAATTATTACCGCCGAACAACAAGATCACCTGATGAGCCATGTGAAAAAATCACAAGGTTCGGATGGTCATGCAGGACAAATCACGTTGAAACGTAAAACGACCAGTACGGCTAAAGTAGCCAGTACTTCGGGTAAGGCAAAAACCATTAATGTAGAAGTTCGCAAGAAACATACATTTACTAAGCCTGATCCAGAACAGATCAAAGCAGAAGCATTGGCAAAAGCCAAGGCTGAACAACAGGCCAAAGCTGCGCCTGAGCAGAATACAGCGCAAACCGTTTCTTCTGCTGAAGCTCCAAAAACTGGCGTCAATAACGCGAGTAAAGCTTTAGAAGCCATGCGTGCTGCTGCAAAGCAAACCAGCGACAAGCAAGAAGTTTCTAAAGCGGCTGTAGTTGTAAAACGCAAATCTACAAACAAACCAATTGTGAAGCAGGTTGTTAAACCGACTGAAACTGCTGAACAGAAAAAAGCACGTGAAGCGCAAGCAGCACAACTTAAAGCTGTTGAAGAAGCTGCACGTCGTAAGGCTGCTGAAGAAGCGCAACAACGTACGCTTGAACAAATGCGTCAAATGGCGTCTAAGTATACAGCGGAAGATACAACAGCAACGATTCGTGTTGTTGATGATTCTCCTCTTGCTGCTGGTCTGGTTGGTCAAGCATACGAAGACTCTTTCGCAAAAGAAGACCGTGAAATTAAACGTGGTACGAACACGAATAATACTCGCTCATCTAAGAAAGGCGGTCGTCGTGGTGAAGAGCAATCTTTCCGTGATAACTCACATAAACGTGGTCTGAAAACAAGTCAATCGAACAAACATGGCTTCGAAAAACCTGTTAAGAAACAAGTTTATGACGTTGAAATCGGTGAAACGATTGTCGTTGCTGACCTAGCTGCGAAAATGGCAGTTAAAGTTCGTGAAGTCATCAAATCACTGATGAAAATGGGTGAACTGGTTACTCAGAACCAGGCGATTGACCAGGAAGTTGCTGCGCTGATCGTTGAAGAAATGGGCCATAATCCGGTACTGGTTTCTGAAACTGCAGCAGAAGATACGCTGATGGAACAAGCTGAAGAGGCGCGTGGTGTGCAATCTACACGTGCACCTGTTGTTACCATCATGGGTCACGTTGACCATGGTAAAACATCGCTGCTTGACCGTATTCGTCGTGCCAAAGTGGCTGCGGGTGAAGCGGGTGGTATCACACAGCATATCGGTGCTTACCACGTAACAACTGATAAAGGCATCATCACTTTCTTGGATACTCCGGGTCACGCAGCATTTACAGCAATGCGTTCACGTGGTGCGAAAGCGACTGATATCGTGGTGTTAGTTGTGGCGGCAGATGATGGTGTAATGCCACAAACTGCTGAAGCAATTGACCATGCGCGTGCTGCGGGTACGCCAATCATCGTTGCGATCAACAAAATGGATAAAGAATCTGCTGATCCAGATCGCGTATTGAATGAATTGACGACCAAAGAAATCGTGCCTGAACAGTGGGGCGGTGACGTTCCTGTGGCCATGGTTTCTGCGCACACAGGTGCCGGTATCGACGAGCTTCTTGATCTGATTTTAATTCAGGCTGAACTTCTAGAGCTTAAAGCTTCTGAAGAAGGTGCTGCACAAGGTGTAGTTATTGAAGCACGTGTTGATAACTCTCGTGGTGCAGTAACCTCGATCCTTGTACAAAACGGTACCTTGAAAGTAGGTGATCTTGTTCTTGCAGGTTCATCATACGGCCGCGTTCGTGCCATGACAGATGAAAACGGTAAACGTATTCAATCTGCAGGTCCTTCGATTCCAGTAGAAATCTTGGGTCTTCCAGAAGCGCCAATGGCAGGTGACGAAGTTCTTGTTGTGAATGACGAGAAAAAAGCACGTGAAGTTGCTGATGCGCGTATGGATCGTGAACGTCAAAAACGTCTTGAGCGTCAATCTGCAATGCGTCTTGAGAACATCATGGCATCAATGGGCAAGAAAGATGTGCCGATTGTGAATGTGGTTCTGAAAACTGATGTACGTGGTACATTGGAAGCATTACACGTTGCGCTTGCTGACCTTGCAACCGACGAAGTTAAAGTACGTATTATTGGTTCAGGTGTCGGTGCAATCACCGAGTCTGACGTAACACTTGCTGAATCTTCTGAAGCTGTACTTCTAGGCTTTAACGTTCGTGCCGACAACACTGCGCGTCAAAAAGCAGATGCTGACAGTATCGATATCCGTTACTACTCAGTAATCTACCAGTTGATCGACGATGTGAAAGCAGCCATGAGCGGTAAGCTTGCACCTGAACACCGTGAAACAATTCTTGGTGTTGCGCAAGTACGTGAAGTATTCCACTCTAGTAAATTTGGTGCAGCTGCGGGCTGTATGGTACTTGAGGGTACATTACACCGTAACAAACCGATTCGCGTATTACGTGATGACGTAGTTGTGTTCCAGGGTGAACTTGAATCTCTACGTCGCTATAAAGAAGTGGTTGAAGAAGTTCGTGCCGGTATGGAATGTGGTCTTGCAGTGAAAGGCTATAAAGACATCAAACCTCTCGACAAGATCGAAGTGTATGATGTTCAACTGATTAAACGGAGTCTTTAATGGCGGGTAGTCAGCGTCTTAAGCGTATGGCTGATACAGTTCAGAGAGAACTCTCTGAACTGATTCGTCAGGAGCTTAAAGATCCACGTTTGGGTGGTCTAGTGACCATCTCGGCGGTGAAAGTCAGCCCTGATTTAGGCTATGCTGAAGTTTATGTGACTGTAATGGGTCGTGAACTGGGTGATGAGCAAAGTGAAGCGGCAAATAAAGAAACGCTGGATGTATTAAACAAAGCGTCTGGTTTCTTGCGCCACGAACTAAGCCGTCGGATCAAGACACGTATTACGCCACGTCTGCGTTTCCATTACGATAAAACCAATGCATATGGTAACTATATGTTTGGTCTGATTGCTGAAGCTGTGAAGGATTTACCTCCAGCTGAAGACAAGAAAGATGAAGAATAAGCACTGATCAAGTGCAATAAAAAAGCCACCTTCGGGTGGCTTTTTTATTAGGCTTGAGAAATAAAGGAAAAAGACTTTCATGCTTATTTATATCCGCTTTCTATTTTTCTCCCAGAAGGAGAACAGAGGTAAATAAAAGCCCTTACTATTTTAAATCATCATCGCAATTCTTCTTTTCAAAGAAAGCACGACGACGGGTTTTCTGCCAGGGTAGGGGACGTTCCAGTGCTTCCGGTACTTCACCACTCATTGAGCGCAAACGTAAGTGCAGTGCTGCCTGAGCCATCAGATTGGCCGAAACTGGTGCTGTAATAAAGGCAAACAGGGTAATTAGTACTTCAGCAAAACCAAAACGACCAAAGCTTGCAGAATAGATCATCGCAGCAATCAGGAAGCTACCGAGGCCCAAGGTACTGGACTTGGTCGGTGCATGCAGGCGCATAAACAGGTCAGGTAATCGAACCATACCAATCCCGCCGACCAGCATAAAGAATGAACCGATCAGCAGGAAAATCGAGATCAGAATTTCTAGGTATAATTGCATCTGAAAACTCCTAATCGATCACATGGCCAGTGGTAAAGTAACGTGCCAGCGCAGCCGTAGAGACAAAACCTAACATTGCCACGAGTAAAGCACCTTCAAACATAAAGGTACTGGCCCAGTAAATACCGAGGATGACGACCAGACAGGTAGCATTCAGGAACAGGGTATCCAGAGCCAATAGTCGGTCCACAATTGAGGGTCCTATGACCAGACGTGCCAGACACAGGAACATGGAAATGGTCACGGCACCCAGACAAATCAGTAAGGCATAAGGCAAAATCGTCATGCATTTTCTCCAGTCTGAGCGCTAAAAATCTCAATCAGTGGACGTTCATAGCGCTGTTTGATAACTTCAATCTCAGCAGCTTCATCGTCGGTACTTAAGGCATGCACCAGAATATCGCCACGATCCTGATCAATACCAGCAGATACCGTACCTGGCGTCGTGGTAATGATCATTGCTAATAAGGCATTTACTTCTTCATGTTCAGTATCCAAAGGAACACGGAACCATTTGGGATGCAAATTCTTGGTTGGCCCCAAGACCAGGATAGCGACTTTAATATTGGCGACAATAACGTCCCAGATCACCACAAAGAACAGACGAATGGCGGGTAGCCAGTGAATATTCGGTGTGTAGTCAATAAACCGGAATACCATTCGTGGGATTAGTACTGCAAGGACTAATGCGGTGACGAGTGTACCGGCATCCAGACTATGATTGAGTAAAGCCCAGCTCACTCCGACAATGACGGAAACCAGTGGGTGAGGGAACCAGCGGCGTAAGAACGATGCTTTCATTATGGTCCCTCCTGCGGTTTAAGCTGGTTATCACTTGGCGCATTTTTCTGTTCAATATACTGTTCATTGATCTGACGCTGTTTGAATTCAGAAATATTTTCACCTTCTAAAGTTGCCGGTGAAATTACATATGGAATCAGATGTGCATTTGGATCTGGATTTTCCCCACCATATTTGGTTTCAGGCAAATATTCCGGATCAAATGGCTGCACGCTAATGACCTTGCCTTCAGCATCACGTTTCAATAATGCCGCTTCATAGACTGGATTATCTTTAATTTGTACCGCAGTGCGATACACATAATTATAGACAGGTGAAGCAAATACCACATAGGCTGTCAGTCCGGCGAGCAACAGGTAAATCACCTTATCATTACGCAAAGGTGCCCGGCTTGGCAGGGTTTCGTACTGGGTAAAGGCTTCAGAATGGACATTATCATCCGGTTTGCTGGCGCGCCAGAACAGGATAAAACCAACCCGGGTAAAGGCTAGAATACTCAGCAAGCTAACCAGTAGCACCGTAATAATGATAATCATCTGATAAGGCGAGCCTGTCGTCGCTTGCAAGATGAAGACCTTGCCGAAGAAACCACTAAATGGTGGCAGACCCGCCATCATCAAGGCAATGATAAAGTAGACTATCGATACCAGGGTATTCTGTTTCATCTGTGGTGCGATTTTAAAATGATCTTTGAATTCACCACGCTGAGAGGTGATCCAGCCGCTAAGCATATAGAAAGCGGCAGCAATCACGGTACTGTGCACCATATAGTACAAACCGCCAGCCCAAGCTGCTGAATTATTCAAGGCAATTGCAATCAGAATAGTACCCACTGAAGACAGCAGCATAAAACCAATAAAGCGACGCAAACGATCTGTGCCAATAGCTGCTACAGCACCATATAAGGACGTGATCAGACCGATGACCATCAGACAGTTCATCAGAATCTGATGGCTGTATTCATCATCAAAGACCGTACCATTGACCCGCAGGATGGCATAAATACCCACCTTGGTCATGATGGTAAACAGGGCCGCTACCGGTGTTGTTGCCACAGCATACGTTTTCGGGAGCCAGAATCCGACAGGCAGCATGGCAGCCTTGATCCCAAACACCACAAATAACAGCAGCGCACCAGCAACTGCAATTTTATGCTGATCGTTTTCCAGCGTTGGCATCAGTCGGGCAACGTCGGCCATATTCAGGCTGCCAACACTGCCGTAGATCATGCCTAAGCCAATCAGAAACAGGGCAGAAGCCAGTAGGTTAATTGTGACATAGTGAATACCCTGCTGGAAACGAGCCTTGCCTTGACCATGCAGAAGCAGGACATAAGATGCCATCAACAGGATTTCAAAGAATACAAACAGGTTGAACAAGTCACCTGTGAGGAAAGCTCCACTGAGTCCCATCAACAGGAAATGCATCATGGCATGGAAATAACGCCCGCGCATGTCCCAGTCACGACTGGCATACCAGATAATCGGCACAGCCAGTGCATAGGTCAGTACCAGCATCAAGGCAGACAGCTGATCCAGAACCAGTACAATTCCGAATGGAGCAGACCATTCACTTAGGGTATAAACACTGATTTGTCCCTGACTGGTGCTTATCAAGTAACTGATCGAAACCACCAGGCCGAGCAGCGTCGAGACATGGCTGATGCCACGACGCCAAGGTTGACGCCAGTCTGTCGCTAGTGAACCTGCACCAGGATTGCCTAATAACAGCAGAATGAATGCAGTGAATGCTGGCAGGAGAATACTGAAAATAGGTGTATGTTGGACCCAGAAATTATAAAGATCAGTCATTAAGGCTCATCCTCACGTGGGTCATGGTTTGGTATTTCTTCTTTGGAATCAACGTGGTCTGTCCCTGATTCATAACGGCTGCGAAGTGCCAGCTGAACAATGAATGCCGTGGTGGCAAATCCGATTACAATAGCAGTCAGTACCAATGCCTGTGGCAGTGGGTCCGTAGTTTTGGTGGTTTCTGTAAGGACTGCAGGTGCATTGAGCTGAATACGTCCCATGGCAAACAGAAACAGGTTGACGGCATAACCGATCATTGCCAGACCCAATACTACAGGGAAGGTACGGGCACGCAGGATCAGGTAGATCCCGGTTGCTGTCAGGAGTCCAATTGCAGAGACCAATAAAAATTCTAGACTGATCATTGCATTATCCTCTTGGTACCGGGCCAGTCATAGACGAGTGACGTGAATCCCCAAGCACAGAAATCATTAACATGGTCGCGCCGACCACGGTGACATAAACCCCGACGTCGAACAGCGCTGCAGAAGCCAGATGCATATCGCCCAGTATTGGTGGATGGACATAAATATGTGCACTGGTCAGGAATGGACGTGACCAGAACCAGGCAGCAACACCAGTTAGGCCAGCAAACATCAAACCGCTACCAATCCAGATTTCATAGAGACGACCAGATTTAGCACCAAGCATTTTTTCTGCATGATCCTGACCGATGGCAATGTACTGAATAATCAAGGCTAAAGAAGTCACCAGGCCTGCGATAAAACCACCGCCAGGCTGATTATGGCCGCGCATGAAAATATACAGGCTCACCACCAACGCAACTGGCAAAATCCAGGAAGCAGTAATTCGCAACATCAGCGGGGAGGGGTTAAAACGATAAGTCAAACCTTGAGTAATGGTAGTACCATGGGCACGCATACCATCCATCAGGCTCAATACGCCAATCGCCGCAATACCGAGTACGGTGATTTCACCAAAGGTATCGAAACCACGGAAATCCACCAGAATCACGTTCACCACATTGGTCCCGCCGCCGAGCGGTATTGACTGCTGGGCAAAGAACCAGGAAATTGAATTATGATCTCGGGTCATGACGAGCCAGGCTACCCAGGCAATACTCAGACCACCCATAATTGCAATAATAGCATCGCGCCAGCGTCGGGTCGGGCTGGATTCATAAGGGGTGAGCTGTGGTAATAGAGACAGGCTCATCAGCAGCAATACTGTGGTAACTACATCGACGGTAATCTGGGTCAGGGCCAAATCTGGTGCCGAGAAACCGATAAAGATCATGGTCACGACCAGACCGACTGCACCGCTGATCAGTACGGCTTTAATCCGCTCGTGATGGAACCACAGCATCATCCAGCAGGCTGAGAATAATAGCAGCCATAAGATAATCGCTAAAGCCGGTGCATGGGTCAGCTCACGTGCGCCAGTACCAATCTGATGAGTCAGCAAAGGTACAGCAACCAGACCGATGGTAAAGATCACAATCCACAGCAGATAGCTTTGCAGTTTGCCATTTTCAGTGGCACGGCGAAAACGACGTGAATTTAGCAATAATGACTTTAAGAACAGATCAAATAAAATCCGGCCCTGAAATTTGCCCAAGCTTGGATCAAGATCAATTTCACGAATCAAGCCACCTTTGGCCAGCGAGAAATAGAACAGGATTCCACCAATCAGGGCGATTACACTCATTAAGAGTGGTGCGTTAAAACCATGCCAGATGGCAAGGTGAGTACCTTCAAACGCCAGGTTTTGTGTAGCAGCCCGGGTAGTGCTATTAACAATTTTCTCAACCAGTAAGGCAGGCAAAATACCGACCAGAATACATAAGGTTGCCAGTAAAGTTGCTGGCGCACGCATGCCAAATGCTGGTTCATGTGCATTTTTATTCGGTACATGGCGCCCAATTGGACCATCGAAGAATACGCCGTGGACCAAACGAATCGAATAGGCTACCGCGAAAATACCGGCTAAAGTCGCGACAATGGCACAGCCAATCATTACTGGACCACTTAGGTTGGCCAGCAGTTCAGTAAAGAACATTTCCTTGGACAGGAAACCATTGGTCAATGGGACACCTGCCATTGAGGCAGCAGTGATCATGGTGAGGGTTGCAGTAAAAGGCAGTAATTGCCATAAGCCGGACAACTTGCGTAAGTCGCGTGTACCCGATTCATGGTCAATAATGCCGGCTATCATAAACAGTGCAGCTTTAAAGGTTGCATGGTTAATGATATGGAAAATTGCAGCAGCCACCGCGAGTGGTGAACCAATCCCCAGCAGACACATGATCAGGCCAAGATGACTGATGGTTGAATAGGCCAGCAAGCCTTTCAGGTCTTCCTTAAAGATGGCAAAAAAGGCTGCCATGCACAGGGTAAATAGACCGATAAAGGTAACAATATTATGAAAAAGTGCCGCGCCAGCAAAAATTGGCAGCAAGCGTGCGACTAGAAATAAGCCCGCTTTTACCATCGTGGCAGAATGCAGATAAGCAGATACCGGTGTCGGTGCTGCCATGGCATTTGGCAGCCAGAAATGGAAAGGAAACTGCGCACTTTTGGTAAAGGCACCAAGCAAAATCAGCAGCAGGGTAGGTACAAACAGGCTATGCGATTGGATCAGCTCGGTCATCCCAAGGATCTGATCAATCTGATAAGTTCCTGTGATCTCACCCAGTAAAACGAAACCACCGAGCATTGCCAGACCACCCATGCCGGTAATGGTCAATGCCATGCGTGAGCCACGTTGGGCCACTTCATAATTGCTCCAGTAACCAACCAGCAAGAACGAGGAGATACTGGTCAGTTCCCAGAAAATTAATAAAATAATCAGGTTATTCGACAAGGAAATGCCGAGCATCGCTGCCATGAACAGCATCAGCAGGATATAAAGTTTGCTGAGGGAGTTCTTCGGACTTAAATAATAGTAGGCATAAATAAAAATCAGGGTGCCGATGCCACTGATCAGCAGAGCAAATAACAGCCCCAGAGAATCCAGGCGGAAACTGAAATCAATACCAAGTTGAGGCAGCCATGACCAGCTTTCGCTAATGACTGCGCCATCTAGCACCGCAGGTGCCTGGCTGAGTAATAATGCAAAACTGCTGAGGCTGACACCAATGGCCCCTAAGGCCGTTACCCCGCGCGAAAATCTTTTCAGCCACGAGACAAGGGTTGTGCCTAATACTAACGGTAACAATATAATAATCGGCAGCACACTCGTATCCATTGTCGTGAGTTAGGTCGTCATGAACCTAGGGTGAATCTTTATCTTTCAAGGATTACAGGAATGCAAGGAGCAGCCCAAATTTCTCAATCTTGAAAGCCAAATCGTATTCAAAGAATAAAAAACAGTTGTATTGCGCAACTTATAAACGATAGCAAATTCCGATTTTACAATGAAAAATGCAAGTAATTCCGATCATATTACAGGATAACAACAACATCAATCTTTTTGTGTACGACTTAACAATTATACGATGACCCCATGAAAACATGGGGTGCATGCTTGAGCACATCGACCGGATTGAACTGAAAATAAAGATCAAACTTGAAGATTCTATTGAAAAAAATGGACAGCCTTGAAGGTCTGCTTCGATAAGGAGCTATTCAGAAAAATTAAATCAGGTTATTTCAAGAGCCAGCTTATTCGCTTAAAACGGAATTTGGGGAATTTTCCGGTCATTCTGATTCAGTAAACGTAGCAACTCCTGTTGCTGCTCTTCATTCAATGTTTGCTGAATCAGTTGCAAGATTGAAAGTGGCGTTACTTGTTCAAGCTCGGGCTCGAGTAGCACGATTTCCTCAGTATTCAGGGTTTCTTGACCCAGGCCTAAATTCGCATAGAGTTGATCAAATTGCGCTGGGATTGTATCAACTTGAACTGGATAGAGTTGTTTATCTTCAAGACACAAACATTGAAAATCTGCTGCCTGTTCCAGTAACTCAGGACGGTTACCAGTCACAATGATTTGCAGTTCAGGAAAGGCTTGATGCAGACGAGACAGAATGACTGCTGCCATGTCCTGATCCAGCTGATGATCAATCGCATCAATCAGTAGAATGCCACTGCCTTCCTTGCATGGAAACAGGCTTTTCGGATTGAGCAGACATAGGCGACGCACAATATCTCCGACTAAGGCAATCCAGTTGCGGATGCTATTCGGTAATTGCTGTAAAGTCTGGGTTTGTCCTTGGTAGCTCACTATCAGCTGCATTTTAGGTTGGTACTGCAAATAGAGATTGCTGACTTCAGGCAGAACGATCGACAAAGCTTCACGCAGGCTATTTAAACTTGGAGTATTCACCTGGATCTGGGCATGTTCAATATGTTTGACCAGTTCATCCATATTGTGTTTTTTATCCTGCTGCGAAGAGCGGCTCAGGATCTGCTCTAGAATCTGCGCACTTTGCGCATTTTCAATGTCGCTGATTTCCCGGAACCATTCAAAAAAACGGGTAAAAGTCGTAAAGGGAATAGCTGCAATTTCATAGGCATACACCGTCTGTAAAATCGCCGGATTATTTTTACTGAGCAGATTGATTTCATTTACAAAACGCTCAGCCGGATAATAGGCAATCAGCGGTAAGCCCAACATTGGATCTTTGGCGAGGGCTTTCTGATACAGTGTGACCATCGCTTCGAGTTGTGATGTATCTACCTTACTCAGTCCCACACCCTGACTATTTAAAGTTTTATAAAGCTGCCAGCTGCACTGCTGGGTAGAAGATTGCTGTTGATCGCTACTTTCTGCAAAAGAGCCAATTTCTTCAGGAAAACGGACCTGAATATTGATCTTGGATTGCAGACGATGTTGCATGATGTCCTGATCCAGCATCACCATACCGGCAGTACGCAGGTCACGATAGCGCGCAGCGAACCAGGTCAGTGCCTGATAGGTGCTACGCAGCAGCGCCGTTTTACCCGAACCCTGATCACCGAGAATTAAGGTAACAGGCAATTTATGATATTTAAATTCAAGCTGGATATCAGAAAAATGCAGGGTATGTTTGAGTTGTATGGATTCGACTTGCATAGACCACCTGTATCGTGATGCCTACATCCATGCCGTACTAGCCTGCTGCCTGCCGTAATGATAGAGGCATTTTAATTTTTAGCTGCTGAATCAGGTCATAAATGTGGTGAATATTTAAGCTTACTTTAGCACGTGTACAGGCCACGTAAAGCAGTCTTAACTCTTCATCACTAATCTTGTGATCTTTTTCATTTAATTTAAATTGGTAGTCATCTTCAATATGGACCCGGTCCCATTCCAGTCCTTTGGCTTTGTGGGCGGTGGAGATGATGTAGTCGGCCTGTCCGATTGGCGTGATCTTGGCCAGCGCAGTTTTCAGCGGATCGGTACCATGCTCATCGACCAGTTTCACCAAAGGTTTAATGTCACTGCCTTCATTGGTCTCGCAATATTCATGTACATCATGCCAAGAGTTAAACCAGGCCAGTTCAGGCACATCCACCACGCGTTTTCCCTGTTTTAACATGGCAGCCGCTTCGACAAAACGGTTGAGCTTGACATGATCGGCCTGTAAACTGACCTTTTCACCACGCACAAGTCCAGCAAGCAGCAGTTCCATGGCTCGGGCATTGGTACGGCATAAAATCGCATCACGCATTTTGGTATGTGGTTTATTCACTACTTTAGAGTTCAGATGCGGATTACCGAGTAAGGGCACGGTTTCATTCAAGGCTCCCAAAATTGCATTGGCATTCAGGGCAATTTCAGGACCAAAACGGAATGAGGTAGTTAGGCGGGATTCTGGTAATGGCAGTTGCTGCATGGCATTGACTGCACCACGCCAGGCATAAATCTGCTGGTGCGCATCCCCGACATAAATCACCTGGGTGCTGCGCTGTTTTAGCAAAATGCCCAGCATCAGGGGATCAGCATCTTGAGCTTCATCAAACAGTACATAATCCGTTGGAATATTCGGTTCTGACAATGCCCAGAGTTTCAGATAAATATCATGTCCGATTCCGGCCTGATGATTCGGATCAATCGATTCCAGCCAGCGACGCTCAACCGCAGGATAGAGTTTCTTTTGCAGGGCTTCGACATCGTCCGGATGTAACCAGCTTGGTGCCTGAATATGCCGTGGAGCAGGGTATTGAGAACTGGTTGAACAGAAATAACCGACCGCATTCGCAACCAGGCTGGCCAAACGCGAAGGCATCATGACATATTTTTCATAACGGCCACCCATCATGCGGCGCAAGGTCATCGGCTCAAGGCGATATTCCTTGGCAATGAAGCTTGGACTGAGGCGGGGCAGGCGCAGTTTATCCGTGACTCCACGTGGAACACTGCGATAGGCCAGTGAGTGGAAAGTCCGGCAGTCCACACCACGATGGAACTTATTTTGTGCTTCCGCAGCAATGGATTTGTTAAATGCCAGATACATGCCACGCCGCTGCGGCATGGCATCGCTGATCATTTGTAAAGTTGTGGTTTTACCTGTGCCGGCATAGGCAATCACTTTAAAAGATTTGCCCAGACGTGCGTTATCAATGGCAGTCGCCTGCTCATAGGTCGCGGTCGGTTTAATTGGCTCAGACACAGTTAAATTGAAAACTTAGTGTGAACGGTTGGCTTTTTCAACCAGACCGGATAAGCCCTGACGACGTGCCAGTTCATTTAGAACCAGTTGTGGATCAAGGTCGAAATAGCCCAGCATCACGATAATATGGAACCACAGATCTGCCACTTCATAGATCAGGTCATTTTTATTGTCTTCGGTTGCTTCAGCTTTAAAGTCTTTGGCAGCAATCACGGTTTCAAAGCTTTCTTCACCGACTTTTTCCAGAATTTTGTTTAGACCTTTGTGATAGAGCTTGGCAACATAAGATGAATCGGGATCAGCCTGCTTACGTTCAGCCATCATCTGACCCAGATAAGACAACACTTCAACCTGTTCTGATTGGGCATTAGATGCATTCATCGCCATGGTATGCGGGTTTGCAGATTTTTCACCATAGATCGCTGCAGGATCTTTAATTTGTACATCGACAATTTCCCAGCCATTCGGCGTCAGTTTGCGATAGAAACAAGATTCACGACCAGTATGACAGGCAATCCCACCATGCTGTTCGATTTGCAGCACAATCACGTCAGCATCACAGTCCAGACGGATTTCATGCACCGTCTGAAAATGACCTGATTCTTCACCCTTATGCCATAACTTATTGCGGGAACGAGAGAAATACACGGCCTGATTCTTTTCTGCAGTCAGCGCCAGTGCTTCACGATTCATCCACGCCACCATCAATACACGACCGGTTTGATGATGCTGGGCAATGGCAGGTACAAGTCCTTGTTCGTTAAATTTTACTTCATCGAGCCATTGCAGGTTATTCATAAGGGTGTCCATCTGTTGAATCAATATCTAAATGTTTAATACATGCGGATCAAATATCCGTCCGATAGTGTACGTGATCTGAGATCATTTGCGGCAAAAATCTGTATCTGAAATGACAGGATCTGTCGTGATAACTCAGGGTATCTTGATTGATGACCGATCAAAATAACAAAGCCGCCAGCAGGCGGCTTGGTTCAAAGTGCATTTTCGCCTGAACTTACCAGTGCTCACCCGGGAAGATACGTGCATATGCTTTCTGCACCCAGTTCAGCTTCTGTGGCTGACCTACAGAGGCAGATGAACTTGGGAAAAGGTTGTAGCCGATCGACATCAGTTTATTGTTAATGTCTGGTGCAATTGCATAAGTAATTGAAGCTAGACGACCCAAACCGGTAGCAACTTTTTTCGGTCGTTTCACAATTGCATGTGCAATCAGATCAGATGCTTCTTCAGGAGAAAGTGTCGGAACATATTTATAGATCTTGGTTGGTGCAATCATTGGCGTACGTACCAATGGCATATAGATGGAAGTAATTGCGATCTTATGTGAATTGACTTCTGCAGACAGACAGCGGCTAAATGCATCCAAGGCTGCTTTCGATGCCACATAAGCAGAGAAGCGGGTCGCATTTGCCAATACCCCAATCGAACTGATATTGATGATGTGACCCTGACGACGAATCATCATATGTGGCAGGATGTTCATCACCAGGCGCACAGCACCGAAATAGTTCAGCTGCATGGTACGTTCAAAATCGTGGAAGCGGTCTACAGATTCATGTACCGCACGACGGATCGAACGACCGGCATTGTTAATCAGAATATCAATGTGATCAACAGAAGCCAGAATCTGTTTGGATACTTCATCAATGGCGTCCAGATTATTCAGGTCACACGGAAAAACTGTTGCCATGCCGCCTTTTGCTTCAATTTCTTCTTTTACCTGGTCCAGAGTCTCTTTGGTACGTGCTACTAGCAGGACATGTGCACCTGCATCTGCCAGACGATGTGCTGCTGTCAGGCCAATGCCGCTGGATGCACCTGTAATGAGGATGGTTTTGCCTTGAACTCGTTTCAGTAGATGTTTCTGTAGTCTGGATTTCACGTTTGTTATTCCTGAAATATGCTGTAGGTTTACGTTTTTTCTTATTTGGTTTGTACGTAGGTATGCACGAAAGTTCGTACACAATGAAGTCTGTATATGATAACGAATTATGCAGGAAAATCCAGAGATTAAGTTGTTGAAAATAAGGAAAATTTTAGAGTAATTGCTCTATTTTTAAACTACGTTTCAATTAATTTTTATTGTGATCTAACCATAAGATAAAGCTCATGAAAAGTAAAGCCAGATAAAAAACTCCATCAGAAATGATGGAGTTTTTTGCTTTAAAAGAAGGCTTAAACGGCTGCGAGTGACTGTTCCAGATCAGCAATCAGGTCATCAATGTGTTCAATCCCGATAGAAAGACGAACCATATCTTCACTCACGCCAGCCGATTTAAGTTCTTCTGGATTAAGCTGGCGATGAGTCGTAGTGGCCGGATGACAGGCCAGACTCTTGGCATCCCCAATATTGACCAGACGGGTGAACAGCTGCAGGGCATCAATAAAACGAGCACCGCCTTCACGACCACCTTCAACACCAAAAGTCAGAATGGCAGACGGTTTCCCTTTCATATATTTCTGCGCCAAAGCATGCTGAGGATGATCTTTCAGACCAGCGTAATTGACCCATTTTACTTTTGGATGCTGCTGCAAATATTCCGCAACTTTAAGTGCATTTTCAGTATGACGTTCCATACGTAGACTTAAAGTTTCCAGTCCTTGCAAAATTAAAAATACATTTTGCGGGCTGATTGCCGCACCAGTATTACGTAATGGCACGACACGGGCGCGGGCAATATAGGCTGCTTCACCCAAAGCTTCAACATAGTTCACGCCATGATAGCTTGGGTCAGGTGTATTCAGGGCAGGGAAGCGTGCTGCATGTTTGCCCCATGGAAACTTGCCGCTATCGACAATAATGCCGCCAATCGAATTGCCATGCCCGCCAATATATTTGGTCAGTGAGTGCACTACGATATCGGCACCGAAATCAAAAGACTTCTGCAAGACAGGAGTTGCTACAGTGTTGTCAACAATCACGGGTACGCCGTATTCATGCGCAATCTTTGAAATCGCTTCCAAGTCGATAATGTTGCCGAGTGGGTTACCAATTGATTCCACAAAAACCAGTTTGGTTTTGTCGTCAATCAGACCACGCAGTGCTTCCGGGTTTTGATAGTCAAAGAAGCGGACTTCAATGCCTTGCTTTGGCAGTGTATGTGCAAACAGGTTATAGGTGCCACCATATAAAGTAGACACTGAAGCAATATTGTCTCCGGCTTCAGCAATGGTCTGAATCGCATAGGTAATCGCAGCCATGCCGGATGCCAATGCCAGTGCGCCAATACCACCTTCTAGCGCAGCAATACGCTGTTCTAATACTGCTGTGGTCGGATTCATGATACGGGTATAAATATTGCCCTGAACTTTCAGGTCAAACAGGTCTGCGCCATGCTGGGTATTGTCAAAGGCATAAGAGGTGGTCTGATAAATTGGCACCGCGACAGCTTTGGTGGTGGGTTCCGGGCTATAACCTGCGTGAATTGCTAAAGTTTCTGCTTTATAAGTCATGATCGTTAGTCTTCTTTGTGTTTTGCTTTAATAAAATTGCTCAAATATTAGCACTTGAAATATGAAGAAAAGTGCATATTTATTCAGATGAATATCTTAATTCACGATATAACCTCAACAAAATAATGCAAGTTCAGGTACTAAAAATTCTGTTTGAAAAATAAACAGGATTAAACTTGTAACAAGGCATTAACTTCACCGGAATGGCTTATGTTTTGGAGACATTCTGCGTATAATAGCCGATTATTTTTTCGCTCATGATTGAGCAGGGGAAATTCATTTTTTCCCCATCTGGTTTTTCAATTGAGGAGTCCTACGTGGCCCAATATATTTATACGATGAACCGAGTATCCAAGATGGTTCCGCCGAAGCGCGAAATCCTCAAAGATATCTCCTTATCATTTTTCCCAGGCGCAAAAATTGGTGTGCTTGGTCTGAACGGTGCGGGTAAATCTACTTTGCTTCGTATTATGGCGGGCGTAGATAAAGATTTCTCTGGTGAAGCTCGTGCGCAACCGGGTATCAAAATCGGTTATCTGGAGCAAGAACCACCTTTGGATGAAACCAAAGACGTTCGTGGTAATGTTGAAGATGGCGTACGTGAAGCACTTGATGCTTTGGCACGTTTGGATGAAGTTTTCGCTGAATATGCAGCAGAAGATGCAGATTTCGATGCACTTGCAAAAGAGCAAGAAAAGCTAGAAGCGATTATTCAGACTTGGGATGCGCATAACCTGAACAACCAGCTTGAACAGGCTGCAGCTGCATTAAACCTGCCAGCTTGGGATGCTGATGTAACTAAATTGTCTGGTGGTGAGCGCCGTCGTGTTGCACTTTGCCGTCTGCTTCTGTCTAAGCCAGACATGTTACTTCTAGACGAACCGACGAACCACTTGGATGCATCATCTGTATCCTGGTTAGAGCGTTTCTTGAAAGACTTCCCGGGTACCATCGTTGCGATCACGCATGACCGTTACTTCCTGGATAACGTAGCAGAGTGGATTCTTGAACTTGACCGTGGCATGGGCATTCCATACCAAGGCAACTACTCTTCTTGGTTAGAGCAGAAAAATGCCCGTTTAGAGCAGGAACAGAAGCAAGAAGAATCTTTTGCTAAAGCACTTAAGAAAGAACTTGAATGGGTTCGTTCTAATGCCAAAGGTCAGCAAAAGAAAAACAAAGCACGTATGGAACGGTTTGAAGAGCTTAACTCGCGCGAATTCCAGCAACGTAACGAAACGTCTGAAATCTACATTCCACCTGGTCCACGTCTAGGTAACAAGGTTGTAGAAGTTGAAGGTATCAGCAAATCGTTTGGTGATCGTACGCTCTATAAAGATTTATCGTTTGTTGTACCGCCTGCTGCGATTGTGGGTATTGTCGGTGAAAACGGTGCGGGTAAAACCACACTCTTCCGTATGATGACAGGCGAATTACAACCTGATACGGGTACAGTAACTTTAGGTGATTCAGTTAAAGTTGCTTATGTAGGGCAGATTCGTGACACCTTAGATAACAACAAAACTGTTTGGGAAGAAGTTTCTGGCGGTTTAGATATCTTGCGTATTGGTGAATACGAAATTGCATCACGTGCGTACATCGGCCGTTTTAACTTTAAAGGCCAAGATCAGCAAAAACGTGTCGGTCAGTTGTCAGGTGGTGAGCGTAACCGTTTACAGCTTGCAAAAATCCTGCAAATGGGCGCTAACGTAATCTTACTCGATGAACCGTCGAACGACTTGGACATCGAAACTTTACGTGCACTCGAAGACGCGATTCTTGTCTTCCCGGGTACAGTGATGGTGATCTCGCATGACCGTTGGTTCCTTGACCGTATTGCAACGCACATCCTGTCATTCGAAGGTGAAACACCTGAATTCTTCACCGGTAACTATGCAGAATTCGAAGAATATCGTCGTAAGCGGGATGGGGATGACCTTGTTGCGAAACGTCAGAAATACCGCAAAATTGGTGCTTAATTAAAGCGCAAAAAAACCAGCCCTAGGGCTGGTTTTTTATCCTCTATTCTTAAGTTTTTCAGCTTTCTATTTCTGATAAAAGTTGTGCAGCCTTACTATGATTTTGCTGTCTGGCTTTATCTAACCATAATCTGGCCTGTTCATCATTTTGATCTAGACCTAGTTTCCCATGCAAATAATACACGCCAAGTCGATATTGTGCTTCCATATGTCCTCTTAACCCTGCACTCAGGTAGTTCCAGACAGCATTGCGTTGATAGATGTGTTTTGGGGTTAGGCGTTGGCTAATCTCTGGTACAGCCTGTAGTTGTTGCAGGGTCATGCAAAGTGACTCATATTGCAAAGCCTGCAAATAATAAGTATCTGCTTCACTTGGCTGCTCCTCAATGAATGGAATAGGTGGATCATTACAAGAAAATAGAAAATTTATAATTTTTTTAAGCATTTTTATTATTCCTTTATGTTGCATCCCTGCAATAAATTGGAATCCTTTTTTATAAGAATAAATTACACCAGTTTGTCTGATGATGTTTTTAAATTTTTAGATAATCCGATAAAACTAATCTAATGAAAGGCATAAAAAAGACTGCCGAAGCAGCCTTAAATACGAAAGAGAAAAATCAGATTTCCCATTCATGATTACATTCACGGCATTTCCATTTTTTCTGGCTTTGCATGAATGCCTGCATAGAAATTTTAAAGTCAGGCAAGTCTTTATAGAACATAAAGCCTGCAATCAGACAGATCACGAATACAATCACTGTCGCAGTCTGTAGGGTAGTGCCTGCGCCGTCACCAAAAATCCACATACCAATACTGATGATCACCAGCAGAAGTAAGACAAATAGGGCAGGTACAAGAAGTACCAAGCTTTTTGGCACGACTGGACGTGCTGCTGGCTGACCTGGTTGTGCAAGCGGCATAATTTTAGGACTTTGACATTTCGGACAACGGTATTGCATTGCAACTCCAGAATTTTTCAATTTTGTCTATTTTAATCTTAATCATACAGAAAGCCAAAAGTGGCTCAAAGTTATCATAATAAATTTCAGACAATAAAAAACCCAAGTCGCAATGCTTGGGTTTTTTATTAAGATCACCATAATATATTATGGTGATCTTAAATATGGCGTCCCTACGGGGATTCGAACCCCGGTTACCGCCGTGAAAGGGCGATGTCCTAGGCCTCTAGACGATAGGGACAAATGAGGCAAATACACAAGTAAAGCAAGACTTTTGGTGGAGTCAAGGAGGATCGAACTCCTGACCTCTACAATGCCATTGTAGCGCTCTACCAACTGAGCTATGACCCCAGTCTGTGTGAGCGCTATATTATGGATATAACGTTCACACGTCAACTAAAAATTTAATTAAGCTTCATCAACTGCATCATTTTTCGGCAATTTTAAGCTTTCATTAAGTTTTTCCCAGACTTTCAGCTCTTTTTTGCTTGGACCACCGACAATTTCCAGGGCATGACGCAGACGGGCAAAGGTCAGGTCCGGTCCAATCGTCACCATGGTTTGCATCACGGGTGTAGATGCAGTTGAACCGGCAATGGCAATAAAGAAGGCTGGCATAAAGTCACGCAACTTGATGCCCATCTGATTGGCAAGATCCATCAGAGTTTGGCTGACCGTATCATTATTCCAGGTAAACAGGCTTTCCAGACGCCAAATTGCAAACTGCAAACTTTGACGTACCTGTTCTTCAGTCAGTTTTTTGCTTTCAAACTGTTCTTTAGACAGCGTAGGGAAATGGTTGAAATAATGCGCTGACCAGTTCACCGCTTCTGACAACAGGTTGATACGTGGTTGAATCGCAGCAGCAATTTCTTCTAATTTGGCACGATCAGCTTTCCAGGTCAGCAAGGTATCCAGAAGCTCAGCTGGAGAAAGTGCCTTAATCCACTGACCATTCAGCCAATTTAATTTTTCAACATCAAAGATCGGGCCGCCAAGAGAAACACGATTAATGTCAAAGTGTTCAATCATCTCAGTCAGTGTAAATTTTTCACGCTCATCTGGCATTGACCAGCCCATACGACCCAAGTAGTTCAGCAGGGCTTCTGGCAATACACCGATGTCTTTATAGTAGTTAATAGACGTCGGGTTTTTACGCTTAGACAGTTTTGATTTGTCCGGATTACGCAGTAGTGGCATGTGGCACAGCACTGGCATGTCCCAACCAAAATATTTGTATAGCAACTGATGTTTAGGCGCAGAAGGAATCCATTCTTCACCGCGAATCACATGGGTGATTTGCATCAGGTGATCATCGACCACGTTTGCCAAATGATAAGTTGGCAGACCGTCAGTTTTTAGCAGAATTTGCATGTCGACTTGCGCCCATGGAATTTCTACTTCACCACGCAACATATCATTGAAGGTACATACACCTTCAGTTGGCACTTTCATACGAATCACATGCGGTTCGCCAGCTGCCAGACGACGTGCGACTTCTTCTTTAGAGAGTTTCAAACCACGGCCATCGTAACGTGGTGATTCACCACGTGCCTGCTGTTCAGCACGCATTTCATCTAACTCTTGCGCAGTCGCAAAACAGTAGAAGGCATGACCTTTATCTACCAGCTCTTCAGCATATTTTTTATAGATGCTCATACGTTCTGACTGACGGTATGGCGCATGTGGACCGCCAACATCCGGACCTTCAGACCAGTTCAGGCCTAACCAGCGCAAAGAATCCAGAATCATTTTCTCTGATTCAGGGGTAGAGCGCAGCTGATCAGTATCTTCAATACGAAGAATAAATTCACCGCCGTGCTGCTTTGCAAAGCACAGGTTAAACAAGGCAATATAGGCAGTTCCTACATGAGGAAAACCTGTAGGAGAAGGGGCAATACGAGTACGAACAGTCATAGTCGGATGGAATCTAAATATAAATTTCTGGCTATTATAACGAAAAAGCCACATCACTTAATGCTTAATTCAACATTGAATGATATGGCTTTAGATCAGAAGCAGTTTTAAATGTTGCGAGCTGTCAGCTGATAATTAGGAATTGCTGCTAAAGAAAAAATTTTGCAGAAAACGAGTAAAACTCTGGTTTTGATCGGCAAAAAAGTTTTGTGATGGACGTACTTTAATTGCAGTCAAAACTTTCAGGTTTTCTTCAGGATGCAGAGATTTTTCAGTTTTTTGCTGCTGAATTGCCTTTTCAATAGGAGATGACTTAGTCACTGTTACTGCTGGTTTAGAGGCAGCAGCTGTTAGTGCAGCCGGATTATTAACTAGCTCAGGGTGCGCAACAACAGCGTTGCTGAATTGTGCGGTAAATAAAATGGATAGGCTCAGGATGCCGGTCTTGAACGTTGCAAATTTCATGTCCAAACTCCCTCTCTTGTTGTGGTGCTGGATTTATAGTCTTAGGTTTTTTGTTGTGTTGAATACAATTCAATCACATTTAACCTCTAAAAAGTAGAACCAAGTCACAAAATTTACAAAAAAAATAAATATGACAATGGAAAATTGAGAAAAATCAGAGATCACCTCATAACGGCGCTATTTTTAGCACAGGACTATGAAGAGACTATGAAGATTATATCCTAAAGTAATCAATTGATAGGCGATAAGTATAAAAAATGCAGAGAATTGTCATTTATAAGATATCTGAAAATAAGAAAAACTTTAAAATTATTATTATAAGCATATGATTGTTAAATATATTTCAAATTTATATAGTGTTTTTTAGATAAACAAAAGAGCTATTGTAATGAAAAAAATAATTGTATCTGCATTTTTCGCAGTGCTTTCGGGGACAAGTACACAGCTGGCAATAGCCAAAGATTTCCTGAATGTTTCCTACGATCCAACCCGTGAGTTCTATCAGGAATATAATGAAGAATTCGGCAAATTCTGGAAACAAAAAACCGGACAAACGGTTAACTTTAAGCAGTCACATGGGGGTTCAGGTAAACAGGCCCGTTCCGTAGTGGATGGTTTACAGGCAGATGTCGTAACATTGGCACTGGCCAATGACATTGAAGAAATCGTCACTGCTGGTCTGATTCATAAAGGCTGGCAAAAAGAGTTTCCGAATAACTCAGCACCTTATACTTCGACTATTGTCTTCTTGGTGCGTAAGGGTAATCCAAAACAGATTAGAGACTGGAATGACCTAACCAAGCTAGGGGTCGAAATTATTACCCCAAATCTGAAAACCGGTGGCGCACCACGCTGGATTTATCTGTCTGCCTGGGGCTATGCGCTGAAACAGCCGGGTGGTAATGATATCCAGGCCAAAGAACTGGTGAAAAAATTATATGGCAATGTCAAAGTGCTGGATTCAGGTGCGCGTGGATCTTTAACCACTTTTGCTGAGCGTGGCATCGGTGACGTGTTGTTGTCTTGGGAAAATGAAGCCTTGCTGGCGACTCAAGGTTTAGGTAAAGACAAATACGAAATTGTTTATCCGTCTATCTCGATCTTGGCTGAACCATCGGTGGCGATTGTCGACAAAAGTGTCGCGAAAAATGGTAATGCGAATCTGGCTAAAGGTTATTTGAACTACTTGTATTCACCGAAGGGACAGGAACTGGCAGCGAAATATTATTTCCGTCCGCGTGACCAAAAAGCGGCTGCAAAGTATGCAAAACAGTTTCCAAAAATTCAAACCTTTACAATTGATAAAGTGTTTGGTGGTTGGGCCAAGGCACAGAGAACTCATTTCGTAAATGGTGCAATCTACGACCAGATTTCTGCTGAAAACCGCTAATTTGCCATGGTTTTCTAAATACTTGATAAGACGGCAAAACGGATAAATTGCTTATCCGTTTTTTTCATATCTAAAGAATAAAATGCTATAAAACCTGCATAGCTCTATATTGTTAAAATTTTTATTATATAAAACATAATATTAAAACAAAAAATAACTGAATATTACCCTGTATACACTTTGTTTGCTGAATTGCGAAAAATAACTTTATTTCATATAGTTATATGAATACAAGATAATCCTCCCGTGCTCTCATGAAAACTCAGTTAAAATCAATATTTAGCGCTGCCTTATTGGCAACAGGTTTGACATTTACCGCAACTGCCACGCAAGCAGCTGACCGTGATTTTTTAAACGTGTCTTATGATGCAACCCGCGAGTTCTATGACGAATTCAATAAATCTTTTGGTGCTTACTGGAAAAGCCGCACCGGTATTAATGTAAACTTTAAACAGTCGCATGGTGGTTCTGGTAAACAGGCACGTTCGGTTGTTGATGGTCTGAAAGGCGATGTTGTGACGCTGGCTTTAGCCAATGACATTGAAGAAATCGTAAAATCGGGCCAGATCAAAGCGGGTTGGCAAAAGGAATTCCCATATAACTCTGCACCGTATACCTCGACTATTGTATTTATGGTGCGTAAGGGTAACCCTAAAGGAATTAAAGACTGGAAAGATCTGACTAAACCAGGCGTGGAAATTATTACACCAAACCCGAAAACTGGTGGTCTGCCACGTTGGGTGTATTTGTCAGCTTGGGGTTATGCAGAAAAACAACCGGGTGGCAGCAAGGCGAAAGCTCAAGAGTTTGTGGGCAAGCTTTATAAAAACGTAAAAGTCATGGACTCAGCTGCACGTGCATCGATGACTACCTTTGCAGAGCGTAATATTGGTGATGTATTGTTGACCTGGGAAAATGAAGCTTTAGTGACGCAAAAAACACTGGGTAAAGACAAGTTTGATATTATCTACCCATCTCTGACGATTCTGACTGAACCTTCTGTGGCAATTGTGGATCGTACTGTCGAGAAAAATGGCAATAAATGGTTAGCAACAGGCTATATCAATTATTTATATTCTCCACTCGGTCAGGAAATGGCAGCAAAACATTATTACCGTCCACGTAATCAGGAAGTTTTAGCGAAATACTCGAAGCAGTTCCCGAAAATCAAAACTTTTACCATTGATGAAGTATTCGGTGGCTGGGCCAATGCACAGAAAACTCATTTCGTGAATGGGGCGCTCTTTGATCAGATTTATAACTCAAAACGTTAATTTGTTGATTTAAAATTTAATTTTATAAATAAAGAAGCTTCCTCCAAGGAAGCTTTTTTATCGTTTGAGTAAAAATAAAAACGGTTTTCTCTATGGAAAATAATATTTATCTACAAAAAGTCGTTTGGAGCTTTAGCTAAACAGAGTGATAATGTGCAGTTAAATTTTTCGCCCTATTGATTGAGTTTTTATGTCCCATATTTCTGTATTGCTTCACGAAACCGTTGATGCCCTGGTGGCTGATCGAAATACGGGAATTTATGTGGATGGAACCTTCGGCCGTGGTGGCCATACGCGTCTTTTATTATCTAAATTAGATGAAAATGCCCGTGTTTATGCCTTTGATAAAGACCCTCAGGCACTTGAAACAGCGGCGATCCTGGAACAGGAAGATCCCCGGTTTAAAATTATTCATGCCAGCTTTGCTGACCTTAAAGAAGCACTTGCTGAGCATGGTATAGAAAGCGTGGATGGCGTGATGGCGGATTTAGGCGTGTCATCTCCACAGCTGGATCAGGCTGAACGTGGCTTTAGCTTTATGAAAGATGGTCCGCTGGATATGCGTATGGACAATTCACAAGGCCCGACCGCAGCTGAGTGGCTGGTGAATATTGAAGAAGAAGCTTTGGCCAATATCATTTTCCAGTATGGCGAAGAGCGATATAGCCGCCGGATTGCCAAAGCGATCAAGGCTGCCGGATATATTGATACGACAGCCAAGCTGGCAGAAATTGTCAAAGTGGCACACCCGAAATGGGAAAAAAATAAACATGCGGCAACCCGAACTTTCCAGGCGATTCGTATTGCTATTAATAAAGAATTAGAAGATATTGAAGTTTTCCTGCCACAAGCCGTTGAAGTACTTAAACCTCATGGCCGTTTGGCGGTTATTAGCTTCCATTCATTGGAAGACCGTTTAATTAAACAATTTATTCAAAAAGAATCTACCTTAGAGGAAGACTCGGGCTGGGGGATGCCGCAACAACGCAAGGATACACGTCGACTGAAAAAAGTATCCCGTATCAAGGCAAGTGATGAGGAAGTGAAAGCCAATCCTCGTTCACGTAGTGCATGGCTCCGAGTTGCAGAACGTTTAGCTTAATAGGCAAATAATGAAAACTGAAGTGGTCGAAAGGAAGTTGAATCAGTCAGGGATGAAGAAAGCCATTACTTACGGCATTCTGTTGATGATGGTTTTCATCAGTGCTGTATTTGTGGTATTTCAAGTCTTTGAATATCGTCAGGATTACCGAAAACTGAGCAGCTATCTGCGTGAGCGTGATGATCTCAATGCGGAGTGGGGGCGTTTGCTGATCGAGCAGCAGACCTTTGGTGCAACCGCCCAGATCGGAACACGTGCCGTGACCCAGCTCAGAATGTATTCTCCTCCTGTTTCACAGACCGTGGTGATTTCATTGCCACAAACTTCAGATGTAAAAAAATAAGGCTAGCGCTCAGACATGGTAGACAAGAAAACCAAGCAAGTGGCACGTAAAAAACAGTCCGTGACGACAAAAAATGCTTTAAGCGTTGATATTAGCCGTTTTTATATTATGTGGGCCGTGGTACTGCTGTGCTTTCTGGCTTTGATCGGGCGCGCTTTTTATGTACAGGTGATTAATAAAGAATTCCTGCAGAACAAGGCCAATGCCAAGATTTTAAGAACCGACAAAATTAAAGCCATGCGCGGTGTGATTTATGACCGTAATGGCGTGCCACTGGCGATAAGTACTCCAATTATGCGGGTGGTGATTGATCCACGTGATTATTTTGATAATAAAAAACTCTATGATGAAACGCTTCAGGCTTTGGAAAAGGATCCGAATAACCGCAAGCTGAAACGTCAGTTACCGGATAAAAACCTGAACCTGGATGAACTGGCTGATGCGGTGGGTATGGATCGTGCCGACCTGCGCAAGAAAATGGAAGCGCGTCCGCGTTCCCGTTATCTGATCCTGAAAAAAGAAGTTCCGCCTCAACAGGCTGAGCTGATTATGAAGCGTAATTTCCAGGGTGTATACACCGAGAAAAACTATAAGCGTTACTATCCGCAGCCACAACCGAACTCACAGATTATTGGCTTGACCAACAGTGAGAGTGTGGGCATTGAAGGCCTGGAAATGCAGCTGAATACCCGTCTATCAGGTGTAGACGGCGAGCAGCAGATAGTACGTGATAAGAAGGGCAACCGCGTTAAAGACCCTGAAATTATTAAAGAAGTTGAAGCAGGGGAAAATATCACGCTTAGCATCGATTCACGCTTGCAGTACATTATGTATCGTGAACTGACTGCAGCAGGTGTTGCAAATAATGCCCGTTCTGCAACCGCAATCGCGGTGGATGTGAAGACGGGTGAAATTCTGGCGATGACTTCATGGCCAGCTTATAACCCGAATGATAAAAACGGATTATTGAACAAAGATGCGATGCGTAACCGCGGTGCGGTCGACTCTTTCGAGCCGGGTTCAACCATGAAGCCGCTGACTGTAGCGATGGCGCTGGAAAGTGGTAAATACACAGCCAATTCAGTGGTGAATACGACCCCGGGAAGTATGCGGGTCGGGAATCACACAATCCGGGATACCCACAATTATGGGCAATTAACCTTGGGTGGTATTATCCAGAAATCCTCTAACGTTGGTGTCGCCAAACTGGCGTTATCACTGCCTTATGAAACCTTGCCGACTTTCTATAAACGCCTTGGTTTTGGTCAGCGTTCTGCCGTGAAATTCCCGGGTGAAAGTGCCGGTCTGATTCTGCCACCTAGTAAATGGAACGTGTCTGAAGTGGCGACTATGTCTTATGGTTATGGTCTGAATGCGACGGTGCTACAACTGGCTGATGCCTATGCCATGCTGGCTAACAAGGGCGTAAAAGTCCCACTAAGCCTGTACAAATTAGAAGAGCAGCCGAAAGGCGAGCAGATGATTGATCCGAAAATTGCAGACCAGGTTCTGCTGATGATGGAAACTGCAACCTTGCCAGGGGGTACCGCTACTCGTGCGACAGTGCCAGGTTATCGGGTTGCAGGTAAAACAGGGACTGCGCATAAATTGCGTGCTGACCGTAAAGGTTATTCGACCAATGAATACCGTGCTTTATTTGCCGGCGTGGCACCAGTCAGTGACCCACGGATCGCTATGGTGGTGGTGGTAGAAAACCCGCAAGGCACCTACTATGGTGGTACGGTATCTGCGCCGGTCTTTGCGCGTGTAATGCAAGAGTCTTTACGCTTGCTGAATGTCCCATTGGACAAACCTTTAGAATCTCCCCAAGTCCAGTAAACAGGTGATCAATGTCGATAACATTTCAAGATCTCTACGCCGTTCAAGATAGTGCTGAATGGATGCGACAATCCTTTCAGGGCTTTGAGCTGGACAGCCGAAAAGTAAAATTAGGGCAAATTTTTATTGCCCTGACCAGTCTGTCTCAACCTGAGAAAACTGTGGAATATGCGAAAAAAGCGCTATCTCTAGGAGCACTGGCAGTCATTTCTGAACAGGATCTCGGAATCTCTCCTGCATTAGTCGTGACAAATGTACGGCATCTAATGGGGGGGTGGCAGAAACGTTATCTGCAAGCGACCCAGCCAGTACAGGCTGCAAGTATTCTGGCCGTGACTGGAACCAATGGAAAAACCACCATTTCTCGCTTGGTCGCAGAACTCTTGATGCTGCAAGGCAAACCTTGTGCGGTGATGGGCACCACGGGCAATGGAATTTTGCCAAATCTGGAAGCCTCTTCGCATACCACACTGGATGCGCTGCAATTGCAAAATGCCCTACATGGTTATGCGCAAGCGGGCGCAGAATTTGCTTCGATTGAAGCCAGTTCGCATGGTCTTGAACAAGGCCGCTTAAATGGCTGTGATATTGAAATTGCAGCTTATAGCAACCTGAGCCGTGACCATCTGGATTATCACGGTACGCTGGAAGCTTATGCTGAGGCCAAGTCACGTTTATTCAAATTTGAATCTCTGAAAGTTGCGATCATTAATCTGGATGACGCACATGCTCAGGTGATGATTGAGGCGGCTCAGGCTAATCTAGCGCAGCCGAAAATTTTGACTTATTCATTGTCGCAAGCTGCTGACTATCAGGTACAGGATATTCAATACCGGATTTCTGGTGCAGAATTTAAACTGATCACTGCGCAGGGTACATTCACCGTACACAGTCCACTCTTGGGTCATTTCAATGTTGAAAACCTAGTGGCGAGTCTGGTTGTTGCAGAACAGGCTGGTTTTGATTTAGCAAATTTGATTGAGACTGTGCCTAATCTAAAAGGCGCACCGGGTCGTATGCAGGTACTGCGTGATGGTGAGCGCTTGTTTGTAGTGGATTATGCCCATACGCCAGATGCTTTGACGCAGGTATTGGTGACTTTAAAACGCCATGTCAATAACAAGCTCTGGGCGGTATTTGGCTGTGGTGGTGACCGTGATCGTGGTAAACGTCCATTGATGGCACAAGCGGCTCTCAATGGTTCGGATATTGCGATTTTAACCTCTGACAATCCGCGTACTGAAAACCCGGAACAGATTTTCGCGGATATGAAGCAAGGTATCGATTTCGCTGGTAAAACTTATCAGGAAATTCATGACCGCCGTGAAGCGATCAAGTTTGTAGTGAAACATGCGCAAGCGGGTGATATTGTCGTGATTGCAGGCAAAGGGCATGAAAATTATCAGGAAATCGATGGCGTTCGCCATTGGTTTGATGATGTTGTCGAAGTACAGGCGGCCATTGATGCGCAGCACTGTAACTCTGATTCAGCATATCCAGCGCAGTAATAGGACGAATTTATGCATACTTCAACTACCAGTACTGTGCCTTTGGTACCTTGGACTGCAGTACAATTACAACAGGCGACTCAAGGTTACTGGCTGAATGACAAGCAGCCTGAAGGCGAAATTAAACGTATCCTGATGGATTCTCGTGATGCTGAAGCTGGTGATGCTTTTCTGGCTTTGAAAGGTGAACGCTTTGATGCACACGATTTCGTAGCACAAGTGGCGGCAAACGGTTGCCAAATTGTCATTGTCGATCATCCGGTTGATGCTGAAATCTGCCAATTGGTTGTGGACGATACCCGTCAGGCGCTGGGTCGTCTAGGCGCTTTCCGCCGTCAGCAAAATCCACAACTCAAAGTCATTGCCCTGACTGGCAGTAGCGGTAAGACCACTACCAAGGAAATGCTGGGTAGTATCTTGTCTCGTCTGGCACCAACTTTGGTGACGCGCGGTAACCTGAATAATGATCTCGGTGTGCCTGTGATGTTGCTGGAGCTGCGCCCAGAGCATCAATATGCAGTGATGGAGCTGGGGGCCAGCCATCAGGGTGAAATTGACTATACTGCTGGTCTGGTACAGCCGCACGTCGCCGGTATTATTAATATCGGCACGGCACACCTGGGTGAGTTCGGTGGTCGTGATGGGATTTGCTGTGCCAAGTCAGAAATTTATTCGCATATTTCTGAAACCTCTATTATTCCTGCAGCGGATGATTATGCCGAGCAGATTCGAGCTGCTGTGAAAACCGAAAAGACCTTAAGTTTTGGTCAGGGTGGAGAGGTCTACGCAACTGAGGTGGAATTACATCCGCAGTCTGCAAGCTTTATTTTGAATACACCTCAAGGTAATAAAACAGTAAACCTGCCATTTGCTGGTGAGCATAATGTGCAGAATGCAACTGCTGCTGCGGCCTTATCTTTAGCCCTTGGTATCAGCCTGGATGATATTGTGGCTGGCCTGGAAGAGGCAGTAGGTGCCAAAGGTCGTCTGAACTTCATCAAGCACAAAGAATTTGTGTTTATTGATGATACCTACAATGCCAACCCAAACTCGATGCGTGCTGCCGCTGACGTTTTAGCACAGCAGGAAGGTATCCGTGTCATGGTAATGGGTGATATTGGCGAACTAGGTGCGTCAGCTGCGATTGAGCATTATAAGCTGGGTCGCGATCTGGTTTCGGTAAAAGGCCTGAACTTTGTGGTGGCAGTCGGTGAATTTGCACCTGCCGCACAAGAAGGTGCGCGTAGTACACAATATGGTAAGAAAATGCAAGCTTTCCTGAATCAGGAGCAGGCATTACCGTTTTTAATTCGTTTGATTGAAACACATCAACCTCAGCCGATGTCATTCCTGTTTAAAGGGTCGCGTTTTACCCATATGGAAACATTGATGGCTGCATTGATGGAGAAACTCTAAATGCTGTTATGGCTATTTGAACAACTGGCGGGCTATGACAGCACGTTTCAGGTGGTTCGTTATTTAACATTACGTGCTTTGCTCAGTGTCTTGACGGCATTGACCATTGGTTTGGTGCTGGGCCCTGTGATGATTCGCAAGTTACAGGCACTGAAATATGGTCAGGCAGTCAGCTCATTTGCACCTGAAAACCATGCCAAAAAAATGGGTACACCGACTATGGGTGGTGTCCTGATTCTGCTATCAATTGGTATTTCGACCTTACTCTGGGCAGATTTATCGAATCCATACGTGTGGATTGTACTTGCAGTGATGGTGATTTTTGGTGCCGTTGGTTGGGCAGATGACTGGATCAAGATCCGTTATAAGGATAATGCCGGTTTGCCTGCACGCAAGAAGTTTTTCTGGACCTCTGTAGGTTCAATTGGTGCCGGTATTGCGCTTTATATGATTGCACAGCAACAACCGAATCCGGTCGTGACAGCCAACATGCTGGATGTGCTGATTCCATTCTTTAAGGATCACACGATTCCACTCTCAATTATTCCACTCGGTATTGGTTTTATTATCTTTACTTATTTCGTGATTAATGGCGCATCGAATGCCGTTAACCTGACGGATGGTCTGGATGGTCTGGCGATCATGCCGATCGTACTGGTGGCTGCTGGTCTAGGTGTTTTTGCTTATCTTGCGGGTGATGTACGTTTTGCGAACTATCTGCATATTCCATATGTAAAATATTCATCTGAGCTGGTGGTGATCTGTGCCGCGATGATTGGTGCGGGTCTGGCATTCCTCTGGTATAACGCTCACCCAGCTCAGGTGTTTATGGGTGATGTGGGTGCGTTATCTTTAGGTGCAATGCTGGGTACAATTGCCGTGATGGTGCGTCAGGAAATCGTGTTTGCGATTATGGCAGGTGTATTCTTGGTGGAAGCAATTTCTGTATTCTTGCAGATTGGTTCACTGCGGATGCGTAATAAACGCGTTTTCTTAATGGCACCTTTACATCACCATTATGAAAAGAAAGGCTGGCGTGAAACTCAAGTCGTCATTCGTTTCTGGATTATTACAATTATGCTGGTAGTTTTTGGCCTAATGACCTTAAAATTACGCTAAGAAATGCATTTGAAAAAGTCGGCGCATGCCGGCTTTTTTGTTTTGGAGAAATTAAAAAATGAACTTACTGATGTGTCCTGTTTGTCGTGAGCAGTTACGCTTAAATGAACGTACATGGCGCTGTGACAATCAGCATAGCTATGATATAGCCAAGCAGGGTTATGTGAATCTGCATGTAGTGCAGCATAAACACAGTAAAAATCCCGGTGATACACCTGAATCAGTACAGGCACGGCGCGCATTTTTAAGTGCAGGTCACTATGCTCCTTTGCAACAAGCAGTGGTACAAAAGATTCGTGAACTGCGTATTGAAAATCTGCTGGATATTGGCTGTGGGGAAGGGTATTACACTGATGCCATGCAACAGGAAGTACTACAGTGTGTAGGCGTGGATATTGCCAAAAATGCGATTCAGGTAGCAGCGAAGCTGAATAAAGAGATTACTTGGGTAGTAGGTACAGGCGCAACTTTGCCTGTATTAGATGAGTCAATAGATCTATGTACCAGCCTGTTTAGCCCGATTCCGAAACAGGAAATTCTGCGTGTACTCAAGCCGAAATCTTATTTAATGGTTGTGACTCCTGCACCACAGCATTTGTATGCCATGCGAGAAGCACTATTTGAAGAAGTGAAACCACACGAGCCACAAAAGTTTGTCGAGCAGTTGCAAGATGCATTTGATTTAGTGAGTGAACAGATTGTTGAAGCGCCTATGAATTTGCCACAAGCAGACTTAAAAAACCTGATTGCGATGACGCCATATGCTTATAAGGCTAAGCCGGAACGCCGTCTGGCACTTGAACAGCAAGAACAATTTGAATTAATGGCACAATACCAGATTTATCTTTTTCAAAAGAAATAATACTGATTATTATCTAAACAATATAAAGCCCTCAATTGAGGGCTTTATATTTGACTGCTTAATCGGGAAAGTTACTGAACCTGTTCAATCAGAGTATCAAGAGAATCCGTTTTCTTTGGCTGCAATGGTTGTTCCTGCGTTGCTGGTGTTTCACCAGGTACAGTCAATTCTTCACCCGGTAGATCTTCAAAATCATTTTGCTCACGTCTAGGTATAACGACTGGGGCTGGACGATACAGTGGGGTGGCCATTGGCGGAGAAGAGCGGTCTTCCTGTACTTCTTCTAAATCCTGATTGATGACTTTAGTACGATTAACTGGGGCTTTGGCTTTACGATCCAGACGCACCCAGGATTCTGGTGTACCTTTTAGCGCATTGGCCATAAAGTCGGTCCAGATTGGCAGGGCAGCTACACCGCCATACTCACGGCGACCTAAAGTTGTTGGCTGGTCAAAGCCGACCCAGGCTACTGTTACCAGCTTACCATTAAAGCCGGCAAACCAGGCATCCTTGGCATCGTTAGTGGTACCTGTCTTACCCCCTAGGTCACTACGCCCAATGCGTAAAGCTGCACGGCCAGTACCATGCTGGATTACATCACGTAAAATATTAGCCATTTCGTAGGCAGAGCTGGATTTAAGAATACGCTGTGCCTGACGGTAATTGCTATGTTCAGCCGAAACTTTCGGTGCTACTGCTTTTGTTTCCAGTGAGCGGTTATTCATTTCGATCACTTCATCATCTGGCGTCACCACGTCAGCAGATGCAATCGTTTGTTCTTCCTGATTAATACAGGAAATGCAGGCATATTCAGGTTTTGCTTCAAAAATCGTCTTGCCATAAGCATCTTCAATACGGCTGATGAAATGCGGCTGAATTCGATAACCACCATTTGCGAAGGTGGCATAACCGGTTGCCATCTGAATAGGTAGTACTTGCGGCGTACCAAGGGCAATGGTGTAGTTGCGTGGAATCTGTTTGTCTTCCAGACCAAAATCCATCAATAATTGTCGGGTGCGCTCAATTCCCACCGTTTGTAGCAGGCGCACAGAAACAGTATTACGTGAAAGGTATAAGGCACGACGTAAAGGAATCATACCCAGATAACGACCATCTGAGTTTCGGGGAGTCCATTTACCAATCGTAATCGGCGCATCATTCACCAGGGTATGCGGACTCATGCCGCGTTCCAATGCCAGTGCATAAACAAAAGGCTTGATGGTCGAACCCGGCTGACGCCAGCCTTGAATAGCACGGTTAAAAGTCGATTGATAAAAATTATAGCCACCCACCACTGCTTCAATGGCACCATTATTTGGATTGATGGCAATCAGCTGACCTTGGACTTTAGGAATCTGTACCAGTGCCCAAGAAGTTTTTTGTGCATTAGGACGTAAACGGACAATATCTTTCAGTTTAACAATATCTGCCGCACGCTTGGGTGCAGCGCCAACACTATTGGCGTTTCGGTAGCGGCGCGCCCATGACATTCCTGACCAGGGAACGGTGACGGTGGTTCCATCCTGCATTAAGGCTTCAAAACTATTTTGGTTGATTTTAGTGACTTGAGCAGGGTAGGTATTGGCAAAAGGCTGGAATTTTTTTAAGGGTTGATCATTTGCTTCAGCACCGCGCCAGCCATGACGTCGGTCATAAGCTTCAAGGCCTTCTTGTACGGATTGCTCAGCATACGCCTGACGTTGACTATTAATCGTGGTATAGACTTTATAGCCAGAATCGATGGCCTGTGCACCAAAATTCTGGATCAGTTCAGAACGAACCATCTCTCCGACATAGGGAAACTTATTGCGAGTGCTACGATCCGGCATATCCAGATTGATTGGTTCCGCAATCGCTTGCTGATACTGTGTCTGATTAAGATAACCAAGCTGCAGCATACGTCCCAGAATCCAGTTACGACGTTCAAGAGCACGTTTAGGGTTGGCGACCGGATTGTACTTGGAAGGGGCTTTCGGTAAACCAGCAATCATCGCCATCTGGGCAAGAGAAAGTTCTTCCAGGCTTTTGTTGTAATAGATTTTAGCCGCTGCTGCGATGCCATAAGCATTTTTACCCAAGAAAATCTTATTCACATAGAGGGTTAAAATTTCTTCTTTAGTCAGATTTTGCTCAATTTTGCGTGCCAGGAAAATTTCAGTCAGTTTGCGCTTCAGTGTTCGTTCTGGACTGAGATAATAGTTTTTTGCCACCTGCATAGTGATAGTTGAGCCACCAGTCTGTACATCGGAACCAGTGACGCTTTCACTTAGTGCCCGGCCCAAGCCTTTAAAACTGATGCCACTATGTTCGAAAAAGCTGGAATCTTCTGCAGCGAGGAAGGCATGAATAAATTCTGGTGGAATTTGATCATATTCTACAGGCACAGAAAGTTTGCCGCCATATTCTGCAATCAACTCTTGATCGGAACTAAATACTTGTAAAGGCTTAAGTAAAGGTGCCTTTTTAAGGATAGACATTTCAGGCAAAGATGGAGCAATATAAAGGTACATGCCATAAAAGCCCATCGGAATTGAGATCATAATTATGATAATGATCAAAAAAAATGGATGAACAAGGCCTGAACTGGATAGCTTTTTCATAACAAGTAAGTTTTAATAAGAGCTAATGGCAAACTAAGTGAGCGGTCAGTATATCCTTTAGATATACATAATGTTAGATGACTTATTGTATCTAGATAAAATTATTAGACCGATTATACCTAGTAGGCTACTTTATTTTTGGGGATAAAAAAATAATAGGAATGATATTGTGCGCAGGTTATATCGTAAGCCAAACAAGGGGTTAATAGGCGTCGACATCAGCTCGACTTCTGTTAAAGTTTTGGAACTCTCTATGAAAAGCGGACGGTACTGGGTAGAAAGCTATGCTTTGGTCCCATTACCAGAAGGTAGTGTTGTTGAAAAAAACATCTTAAATCCAGAAGCCGTCGGTGATGCTTTGGCTCGTGCTATTAACTTGGCCAATACCCAATCTAACCAGGCTGCATTTGCGATTCCTACGTCTATGGCGATCACCAAAACGATCGAAATGGATGCAGATATGACAAGTGATGAACGGGAAGTTCAAATTCGTGAAGATGCCGAACAATACATTCCGTTCCCGCTCGATGAAGCCAGTATTGACTTTGAAGTTTTGCCAGATCGATTGTCTAATCCAAATCGTGTCAACGTTCTGTTGGTCGCAACCCGTATTGAAAATGTCGAAGCCCGGTCTGAAGTATTGCAAATCGCGGGGATCACACCCAAGATTGCAGATGTAGAAAGCTTTGCATTGGAAAATGCTTTCAGGGTGTTTGCTGATACTTTACCAATGGGCGTAAATACTGTCGGTATTCTGGATATTGGTCATAGCATGACAACTCTATCAGTTATGCGGAACAACAAGATTATCTATACCCGTGAGCAGGTGTTTGGGGGGAAACAGCTGACTCAGGAAATCCAGAATCGTTACGGTCTGTCTTTTGAAGAAGCGGGACGCGCCAAGAAAACACGTGCATTGCCAGATGATTATGATATTGAAGTTTTAGAACCATTCTTGGATGCTGTGGTACAACAGGCGGCTCGTTCATTGCAGTTTTTCTTTTCATCTTCTCAGTTTAATGAAATTGACCATATCCTGTTGGCAGGGGGGAATGCCAATATACCGGGTCTGGCAAAATTATTACAGCAAAAGCTTGGTTACCGTGTCACGATCGCGAATCCATTTTTACAAATGGGCTTTTCTCCTCAAATTGATATTAAAAAAATTGAAAATGACGCGTCCTCACTCATGGTTGCATGTGGTTTGGCATTGAGGAGTTTTGATTAATGGCAAAAATTAACTTACTTCCTTGGCGTGATGAGCTCAGGATAAAAAGAAATAACGAATTTGTCGCATATTGCATCGGGGCCTTTTTGCTAGGGGTAACAGCAGCTGGAGGAAGCTGGTTCTACTATGATCAAAAATTACAGGATCAAGAACAAGCCAACCAACTCATCATCAGTACCAATCAGAATCTGGATGTACAGCTAAAATCTCTGGAAGGTTTACAGGAACAGCGTAATGCGATTGTGGAACGCATGAAACTGATTCAAGGTTTACAAACCCAGCGTCCAATTGCCGTACATCTTATTGACGAGATTGTACGTGTGACACCAAGTGATATGTATATCACCAAGTTTGACCGTGTCGGTGATAAGTTCACCATTGAAGGGAAAGCAGCAAGTCCAAATACGGTTGCAGAATTATTGCGTAATCTCGAAGCTTCTACCTGGTACCGTAATGCTTTCATGAATGCATTCCTGGTGGCGGAAGAGAACAAGGACAAGGCGCCAAGCTCTGTTATTCCACGTGTTGAAGAATCTTATGGCACATTTACAGTGACAGTGGATCTGGACCAGATTGCTCAACCGGTGCTTTCAGAACAACAGCCGCAAGCAGCTGCAGCAGCAGGAGGGGCGACATCATGAGCGAACAATTTGATGAATTAGGTCAGGAAGCTGTTGTTGTACCAAAAAATAAAATGACGGTAGAAAAGTTTTTTCAGCAATTTAATACCCTAGATCCAAATAACTATGGTAGCTGGCCAATGGCTGTAAAGATTACCTGCTGGGTATTTATTGTTTTCCTGGTTTTGATGCTGGCTTATTTCGGTCTGATTCGAGGCAAGATTGAATCAATTACTCAGGCCAATGCACAAGAACAGAATCTATTAAATGAATTTCGTGAGAAAGATTCCAAACTGCGTAATTTGCAACAATACCAACAGCAACTTCAGGATATGGAAGCAAGCTTTAACCAGCAGCTTGAACAGTTACCAAAGGAAACTGAAATTCCAGGCCTGGTTGAAGATATTAATTTGAGTGGTGTCAATGCCGGACTGAAGTTTAAGAATATCCGTCTTGAACCTGAAGTAAAGCAAGAGTTCTTTATTGAACAGCCAATTTCTATTGAAGCAACGGGTGATTATCATGCCTTCGGTTCATTTGTCAGCGGTATTGCAGGATTGTCTCGTATCGTGACGCTACACGACTTTACGATTACGGGTACTGAAAATAAAGAGAAGAAAACAGATATCCCGGTTGTAGATTATACCTTGAAGGCAAAAACCTATCGTTATGTCGGTAGTGCCAACTCAGCATCGGCAGATACAACAGCTGCGAATAGTCAGGGGGCACAGTAATGAAGATGATCAAGATTGCTTCAGCACTTACTGCCGGATTGATCCTGGCAGGTTGTGAATCACGTATTGATGTGGTCAATCAGGAAATGGCCAATATCCGCAATCAACCCGCATTGCCCATTGAACCAGCACCCGATTTTGCTCCGGTTGAAACTTTTAGTTATGCAGCACATCAGCTGAAAAGTCCTTTCTTGCCAAGTTCATTGGCAGCAGAACTGAAGATTATGGCAGGGAAACGGGTTTATCCAAACCTATCACGTCAATTGCAACCCTTAGAAAGTTATCCGCTTGAAACTTTGACCATGAAAGGAAGTCTCAAAAACCAGGCTGGACAGATTATGGCTTTAATTAATACGCCAGATGGGGAAATTGAACGTGTACAGCGTGGCAGTTATATGGGACTTAATCATGGTCGGGTGATCCATATCACACCGACACAAATTGATCTGATCGAGATTATTCCAGATGGACGCGATGGCTATGTGGAACGCCCTCGCAGTATGGTCCTGATTGGGCCTGCGCCATAAGTTAAAGGGAATAACAATGAATAAAAGTTTTAAAGAATTTATTTTTGGGGATGTTAATACAATGAATCATGTGTTTCGTCAGTTTTCAATGGGGGCAGTTGCCATTGCTGTAATGCAGGCGGCAAGTGCACAGGTTTCGATGACCAATGTGGTGCCAATGCAGATTCCAGGACAAGGTACTGAAATTCGTGTGATGTTTAATGGCTTGCCACCTCAACCACAAGCTTATCAATTAGAATCGCCATCACGTCTGATTCTGGATTTTGATAAAGCACAGCAGAATTTAAAACAAAGCAGTATTGCTGTTGCAACGAAAGAAGCAAGTTCTGTAGATGTGACTTCAGATGCCCAGCGTGCACGTTTAACTGTGAATCTGGCTGATGCGGGTGCATTTACCACGCGTGTTGAAGGCAATACCTTTATTCTAAAAATCAATTCAACCAATCCAGTTATCCCTGTACAGCCAGTTGTACAACAAAATACTCAAGGCATTACCAATATTGGGTTCCAGCGCGGGGCGAAAGGTGAAGGTCAGGTCGTGATCGATCTGGCGAGTGGTAATACACCGGTTGATGTACAACAGCAAGGTACTAAAGTTATTGTACGGGCATTAGGCTCCAAGATCCCGGCACATTTAACCCGTCGTCTGAATGTGAATGATTTTGCTACACCTGTTTCGACAGTAGATGCGGTCAACCAGAATGGCTCTGGAGTGGTTACCATTCAAACTTCAGATAGCTATGAATACATGGCTTATCAAACCGATAATAAACTGACAATTAGTTTAAAACGCCCAGAAGAGAAAAATCCATTACGTCCAAAAGCTGCTCAGCATTATACTGGTAAGAAAATTTCTTTAGATTTTCAGGATATTGAAGTTCGCCGAGTATTACAGCTACTAGCAGATTTCACTGACATTAATATGGTTGCAGCAGACAGCGTACAAGGCAATATTACTTTACGTCTTAAGGAAGTGCCTTGGGATCAGGCTTTAGATATTGTTTTAAAGACTAAGAATTTGGATAAGCGTCGTAATGGTAATGTAATCTGGATAGCGCCTGTATCTGAGCTCATTAAAGCTGAAGAAGAAGAAGCCAAAGCACTTGCACAAAGTGTAAAGCTTGCTCCTATTCAGACAGAATATATGCAACTCAGTTATGCCAAAGCAGCTGATATTGAAAAGCTCATCACGCAGAATAAAGGGGCCTCAAGTGCCGGTTCTAATACAGGCAGTACAAGTGGAGATGATAAGGAGAGTCTACTGAGTTCACGTGGTTCTATTTCTATTGATGCACGTACCAATACTTTAATTGTAAATGATACTCAGCCTTTTATCGATAAAATCCGCAATATGGTGGATCTGCTTGATGTACAGGTAAAGCAGGTCATGGTTGAAGCACGTATTGTGCGTGCATCGACTGAATTCACCAAAGAAATCGGGGTGAAATGGGGAATTCTTTCTCAGGGCATTACTAATAATAATAATCTATTAGTGGGTGGAAGTGACACTACACTTTGGGATTTGCGTGATCCTCAAGAAAGTGATTTAGGTGGATATACCTATGATATTCAACGCCCAGATAATTTGAATGTTGACTTGGGTGTTGCAAACCCTGCTGGTCGAATTGCTTTTGGCTTGATTAGCTTATCTGACTTTATGTTAGATCTGGAGCTTTCTGCTTTACAAGCAGATGGTTATGGTGAAGTGATCTCAACACCTAAAGTTTTAACAGCAGATAAGCAGGCGGCTAAAGTTTCATCAGGTACACAAATTCCGTATCAATCTTCAGAAGGGGGTGGTGCAAATGCAGTTTCAACTACTGAATTTATTGATGCAACCCTCAGCTTAGATGTAACTCCTAGTATTACACCTGACGGTAAAGTTCAGATGCTGCTCAATATTACCAGTGATACTCCTGGAAACCCGACTCCAACGGGTCAATTAACGATTAATAAAAATCAAATTAGCACTAATGTGCTGGTTGATAATGGAGAAACGGTAGTTTTGGGGGGGATTTTTGAGCAAGAAACACGGAATGGACAAACTAAAGTACCTTTCTTGGGAGATATTCCATATTTAGGTCATTTATTTCGTAGAGATCTTAAATCTGACAATAAGCGTGAGCTCCTGATTTTTGTTACACCTCGAATTGTTAATGACAGTGTTTCAAGAAATCATTAATATATTTTGAAATTAACAAAATGAATAGGTGACTCCTTGCCAAGCAAAGAGTTTGAATCCCTGCCAAATATCTATTTGGTAGGGCCGATGGGGGCGGGAAAGACAACAGTAGGACGGCATTTAGCAGAATTGTTAGGACGAGAATTTCTGGATAGTGATCATGAAATTGAGCGTAAAACAGGTGCAACGATTCCCTGGATCTTTGAAAAAGAGGGTGAGCAGGGCTTTCGTAGTCGTGAAACGGTTGTCATCGATGAGTTAACTTCACGACCACAGTTGGTTTTGGCCACAGGTGGTGGTGCGGTGACTCAGGCGCCTAACCGCGAATATCTGAAACAGCGAGGCATCGTTGTTTATCTCTACACTCCTGTGGAAATCCAGCTCCAGCGAACCTATCGCGACAAAAACCGTCCCTTATTACAAGTTGAAAATCCGGAACAGAAACTTAAAGATCTGCTTGCAATTCGGGATCCGCTGTATCGGGAAGTCGCACACTATATTATTGAGACCAATCAGGGTGCTGCACGTGATCTGGCACAGCGTATTCTGCATCTCATCCTTCCGAAAAAATAAGCTCAGTAGAAAAGTGGTTACCCCATCATGCAAACCTTACATGTCGAACTCGGTGAACGTCGTTACCCAATTTTTATTGGTAGCGATTTAAATCCTCAACAGCTGTTAGAACCTTATATTCATGGTAAACAGGTGATGATTGTCAGTAATGATACGGTGGCACCACTATATCTGGAACATTATAAGACAGCCTTGGAAAAACTGGGTAAAACGGTAGCGACCTGCATTTTACCGGATGGTGAGAAATTTAAGGATATTCAGCATTTAAACCTGATTTTTGATGCATTGCTTGAAGCAGGTTTTAACCGGGATTGTACGGTATTGGCATTGGGTGGTGGCGTGATTGGTGATATGGCTGGTTTTGCTTCAGCCTGTTTCCAGCGTGGTGTGTACTTTATTCAAGTGCCAACAACTTTGCTTTCGCAGGTGGATTCCAGTGTCGGTGGTAAAACCGGGATCAACCATCCACTCGGTAAAAACATGATTGGTGCTTTCCAGCAGCCACAAGTCGTGCTGGCGGATATGTCCCAGTTATCAACCTTGCCAGATCGTGAATTATCAGCAGGTCTTGCTGAAGTCATTAAATATGCATTACTCGGTGATAAGGACTTCCTGGTTTGGCTGGAAGCCAATATGGAAGGTCTGATTGCTCGTGATGAGCAGTTGCTCGCTGAAGCTGTTTATCGGTCCTGCGCGCATAAAGCCCGTATCGTGGCGAACGATGAAAAAGAGCAAGGTGAGCGTGCTTTACTCAACCTCGGTCATACTTTTGGCCATGCCATTGAGTCTTATCTGGGCTATGGTGAATGGCTGCATGGTGAGGCGGTGGCAACCGGTATGGTCATGGCCGCTGATTTATCACAGCGTATGGGCTGGATTTCCGAAGCCGAGGTAGAGCGTACAAAAAAAATCATTTCTCGTGCCAAACTTCCGATTGTTTGTCCTAAAATTCCTCTGGATGATTTCCTGGGATATATGGCACATGACAAAAAAGTCTTAAATGGACAGTTACGTCTGGTATTGCTGGAACAATTAGGACAAGCGATTATCACCCGAGACTTTGATGTAGAATTAATGAAGCAGGCCATTCTGGCCAATCAGGCATAGGTAATTTTAGAAAATGACAGCACTCCATACGCCATGGCAAAAGATTCAGCATTATTTTTGGCTGGTGACTGCGGTAGGCTGTCTTTTTGTTGCGCTCATTTTTTGGGCAATTACAGATAAGGATCAGGTCACTCCTGTAGAGAAAAAGCCTGAAACAGAGGTTGAACTACTGATTCAACCAGAAAAAGTTTCTTCAATGACCCATCTTGGTGCATTAAATGAGGAAGTTCATCCGCTGGATATGACCACACGCACCATTGTAAATGCAAACCATGAAGCCGAGTTTCGTGGTAACAAATATGTTACTCAATTTAAAAATCAGTATGCGATTGAGCTATTTCGGGTCTCTGATGAAATTATTATTAAAAACTTTTTAAGAAAACAGGTAGATCGTAATAAATTCATATACTTGCGTCTGTCAGGCGAAAATATGCCTGAGCAATATGTTTTACTCTATGGTTCTTATAAATCAGCCAATCAAGCAAAGCAGGCACTGGACCATCTGAATATGGATTTGCCAAAATCAGTCAAACCAGCTGTGCAGCAAATTCAGGATTATCAACCTTATGTGAATAACTTAGGTTCTGATGAGCTGACGTCTAACCAGAAACTCTATCAAGTACGATTAAAAAATGTGCCTCTACCAAAAGTAGAGGAAACAGTAGTTCCTGAACCGCAGAGCCAGCCCTCATCAAATACGCCAAGTACCACCAGTACAACCATTGTTCGTCGTGATCCATCGGGAAATGTGGTAGATGTGCAGAAGTCTGAAAGCACTGTACCGTCAACGCCACGTGCTCAACCTAATGGTCAACAACGTGCTGAAGAACAAGAGATAAGTGATCCTTTTAACTGATACAAATTTGGGTGCGAGCTAAAATAGCGCACCCTGTATGAAAAAATGCTATAAATGTGCGCTTTTGGTGCAAAAAATACACAATAAAAATCATCACTCTGTATCTAATATTTGCTAAATCTTTGTCATTGGTATTGTTTCTGTCTTAGTGCATCAAGTTGGCATGTTCTTTGCTTTATTGGTGCATGAATTGAATTAATCTCCCTGTTTTGGCGCGAAAATGATTCGATGATTATGCGTAAGTGTCATATTTAGTCGTTATTTTTATGTGATTTCTGAGTCTTTTAAACTTTATTTTTCATGCGTATTAATCTGAAAAGGTTTATCTTCAAGGTGTGAAGAAAAGTTTTACTCTGCTAATAGAAATTTCCTCGAAAGTAAATTGGACGCCATCGCAAAGACGGATTTAGATTGTTTAACAGCCCGCCAGGGCTTTGTGATAAGAAGGGTACGCTATGCACATGCCATCGCCTAATAATGTAGCTCCCGCTCAAGGTTTATACCAACCGGATGAGTTTAAAGATAACTGTGGTTTCGGTTTGATCGCCCATATGCAGGGTGATGCAAGCCATGATCTCGTCAAGACCGCAATTCATAGTTTAAGTTGTATGACCCACCGTGGTGGTATTGCCGCAGATGGTAAGACCGGTGATGGGTGTGGTTTGCTTTTGGCAATGCCAAAGGAATTCTTTCGTGAAGAAGCAAAGCGTTTAAGTGATATTACCTTAAGCGAAATTTTTGCTGTAGGTACGATCTTCCTGAACCTGGATCCTGCACTGGCAGCACACGCAAAACAAGTATTAACCAAAGAAATTGAAGAAGAAGGTTGCCGCGTTATTGCATGGCGTGTGGTACCAACCAATAATGGCGCGTTAGGTGAGATTGCGATGCAGTCTTTGCCTGCTTTTGAACAGGTCATTGTTAACTGCCCAATCGGTGTCACTGAGGTTGAATTTAACCGTAAGTTATTCCTGGCGCGTCGTCGTGCCGAGCAGAAACTGACCAATGATCCATACTTCTATGTAACTACCTTATGCTCAACTGTGATTAGCTATAAAGGTTTGATGATGCCAGCAGCAATTGCTGACTTCTATACTGACCTGGCTGATGAGCGTTTGGCCTCACATATTGTGGTGTTCCACCAACGTTTCTCTACCAATACCTTGCCACGCTGGCCATTGGCTCAGCCATTCCGTTACCTGGCGCATAATGGTGAAATTAATACTATTACTGCAAACCGTAACTGGGCGCTGGCGCGTACACCTAAATTCGAAAATCCATTACTGCCAGGCTTGACTGAACTGAACCCGATTGTTAACCGTACTGGTTCGGATTCTTCTAGTCTGGATAACATGCTGGAAATCCTCGTAGGTGGTGGTATGGACCTGTTCCGTGCGCTACGTATGCTGGTTCCACCTGCTTGGCAGAATGTTGAAACGCTTGATGCTGACTTACGTGCATTCTATGAGTTTAACTCTAAACATATGGAAGCATGGGATGGTCCTGCAGGACTTGTAATTCAGGATGGTCGTCATGCGATCTGTATGCTAGACCGTAATGGTTTACGTCCTGCGCGTTGGGTCGTGACTAAAAATGGTTATATCACCCTGGCGTCTGAGATCGGTGTATGGGGTTATGAGCCTGAAGATGTAGTATCTAAAGGTCGTGTAGGTCCAGGCCAGATTCTGGTTGTGGATACCTTGACTGGTAAAGTATTAGATACTCAGGATGTCAATAACCACCTGAAACGTATGCGTCCATACCGTGAATGGCTGCGTGAAAATTCAGTACGTCTACAGGGTAGCCCTGAGCTGGAAGAATATCTGTGCGATCAAGGCTTAAAAGGCGATAGCCTGAAAGCGGCACAGAAAATGTTTATGGTGACTTTTGAAGAACGTGACCAGTTACTACGTCCAATCGCAGAAAGCGGTCAGGAAGCTGTAGGTTCAATGGGTGACGATACGCCTATGGCGGTGTTATCACGTCAGGTCCGTCACGTTTCCGATTACTTCCGTCAGCAGTTTGCGCAGGTCACTAATCCGCCGATCGATCCACTACGTGAATCAATCGTGATGTCACTGGAAACCTGTTTCGGTCGTGAACAGAATGTATTTGAGCAAAGCCCAGAACATGCAGACCGTTTAATTGTATCCAGCCCCGTGCTGACGAATTCAAAAATGCATCAGATCCGCACGATTGGTCGTAAAGGTTATGAAATTGCGGACATCGACCTGAACTATCCAGAAGCGGAAGGTCTTGAAGCGGCGATTGCACGTATCTGTGAAGAATCTGCCCAAGCGATTCGTGATGGTAAGACTTTACTGGTTCTTTCAGACAAGAAAATCCGTGAAGGCTTCTTGCCAGCCAATGCTGTGATGGTCACTGGTGCAGTACACCATTATCTGATCAATACAGGTCTGCGTACCGATGCGAATCTGATTATCGAAACCGGTTTTGCTCGTGATCCACATCAGTTTGCTGTACTTCTGGGCTTTGGTGCGACAGCGATTTATCCATACCTGGCGTATGACGTGATCAATGATCTGGTCGCGAAAGGTGAATTGCTGGGTGATCCGGTATACGCGCAAAACAACTTCCGTAAGGGTATTGAAAAAGGGCTGCTGAAAGTCCTGTCCAAGATGGGTATTTCAACGGTTGCTTCTTACCGTGGCGGTCAGCTGTTTGAAGCAGTGGGCTTATCCAATGAAGTCGTGAACACATGCTTCGTTGGTGTACCAAGTCGTATTCAGGGTGCAACATTTGTTGATCTTGAAAATGACCAGAAACAATTGGCTGATATCGCGTGGAAAAACCGTAAACCAATTGATCAAGGTGGCTTGCTGAAATTTGTATTCGGCAAGGAATACCATGCATTTAACCCAGACGTAATTAATTCACTGCATAAAGCAGTACGTTCTGGTAATTATGCTGACTTTAAAGAATATGCAGAACTTGTGAATAACCGTCCGATCGCAACGATCCGTGACCTATTCAAACTCAAAACAGACAATTCGATTGCACTGGATCAAGTGGAATCGGTGGAAGAGATCCTGCCTCGCTTTGACTCTGCGGGTATGTCTTTAGGTGCTTTGTCGCCTGAAGCACACGAAGCGATTGCGATTGCCATGAATACCATTGGCGGTCGTTCAAACTCAGGTGAGGGCGGTGAAGATCCAGCGCGTTACGGCACCATCCGTAACTCGAAAATCAAACAAATTGCATCGGGCCGTTTTGGTGTGACGCCTGCTTACTTAACGTCAGCAGAAGTCCTGCAAATTAAAGTCGCGCAAGGTGCAAAACCAGGTGAAGGTGGCCAGTTGCCGGGCGGTAAAGTAAACGGTCTCATTGCCCGTTTGCGTTACTCTGTACCAGGTGTAACCCTCATTTCGCCACCACCGCATCATGACATCTATTCAATTGAAGATTTATCACAGTTGATCTTTGATTTAAAACAAGTTAACCCACAGGCGATGGTGTCAGTTAAGCTTGTTTCTGAACCAGGTGTCGGTACGATTGCGGCAGGTGTAGCGAAAGCCTATGCTGACTTCATTACCATTTCTGGTTATGACGGCGGTACAGCGGCTTCTCCACTTTCCTCTATTCATCATGCAGGTTCGCCTTGGGAACTTGGTCTAAGTGAAGCGCATCAAGCCCTTCGTGTAAATGACCTGCGTGGCAAAGTCCGCGTACAAACTGATGGCGGTTTAAAAACTGGTCTGGACGTTGTGAAAGCAGCAATTCTGGGTGCAGAAAGCTTCGGCTTTGGTTCAACACCAATGATCGCATTGGGCTGTAAATACCTGCGTATCTGTCACTTGAATAACTGCGCAACCGGTGTAGCAACTCAGCAGGATCACTTGCGTCAAGAGCACTACATCGGCGAACCACAAATGCTGATTAATTTCTTCACCTTTATTGCTGAAGAAACCCGTGAATGGCTGGCGGCGCTAGGTGTATCCAGTCTGAAAGACCTGATTGGCCGTACCGATCTGCTAGAAGTCTTGCCAGGTGAAACTGACAAGCATGCACATCTAGACCTGAGCAAACTGCTGGAGTCACATCCTGCAGCTGAAGGCAAAGCACAGTACTGTGAAGTTCAGGGCAATGCGCCGTTTGACAAAGGTATTCTGGCTGAGAAAATGGTAGAAGAAATTCTGCCAGCGATTGAAGCGGGTACTGGTGGCGAATATCACTACAGCATTGGTAACTGTGACCGTTCGATTGGTGCACGTCTGTCTGGTGAGATTGCAAAACGTTATGGCAATCTCAGCATGGAAGCTCATCCGGTTAAAGTAAACTTGCTGGGTACAGCAGGTCAGTCACTGGGTGTATGGAATGCCGGTGGGCTGCACATCAGCCTTGAAGGGGATGCCAATGACTATGTCGGTAAAGGCATGGCAGGTGGTCGTATCTCGATCTTCCCACCGAAAGGTTCGCCATTCCAGACACAAAATACCGCAATTATTGGGAACACCTGTCTGTATGGGGCGACTGGCGGTAAACTGTTTGCTGCAGGTACTGCGGGTGAGCGTTTTGCGGTACGTAACTCTGGTGCCTTCGCCGTGATTGAAGGTGCGGGCGACCACTGCTGTGAATATATGACTGGTGGTATTGTAACTGTGCTGGGTAAAGTAGGCCACAACTTCGGTGCAGGTATGACCGGTGGGTTTGCCTATGTACTTGATCTGGATAACGACTTCGTTGACCATTACAACCATGAACTGATTGAGCTGAATCGTATTTCTACGGAAGCGATGGAAGAGCACAAAGAGTTCCTGGGTCGTATCCTGGATGAACATATTAAAGAAACAGGTAGTGCTTGGGCGTACAAGATCCGCCACGAGTTTGACTTCTATAGCCGTAAGTTCTGGTTGGTAAAACCAAAAGCTGCCAACTTGCAAACGCTGTTGAAAACAACTCAAGCTGATCCACAATAATTCCACTACTGCAGAAATGAAGGCAGATGCAAGGCAACTGTGAACCCCTTGCATCTACCCACGGAGAGAGACATGGCAGAACGCCTAAGTAATGACTTTCAATTCCTGGATGTAGCACGCCAAGATCCAGAGAAAAAAGAGATTGACGTCCGCAAAGCAGAATTTGTGGAAATTTATAAACCTTTCACAACTGAAGTGGCTGCAAATCAGTCACATCGTTGTCTAGGTTGCGGTAACCCGTATTGTGAATGGAAATGTCCGGTTCATAATTACATTCCAAACTGGTTGAAGTTGCTGGCAGAGGGCCGTATTTTCCAGGCAGCAGAACTGTGCCATCAAACCAATACCTTGCCAGAAGTCTGTGGTCGTGTCTGTCCACAAGATCGTCTATGTGAAGGTGCTTGTACCCTGAATGATGGTTTCGGTGCAGTCACCATTGGTAATGCAGAAAAATATATCAATGACACCGCCTTTGCATTGGGCTGGCGTCCAGATATGTCCAATGTAAAATGGACTGATAAAAAGGTTGCCATCATTGGTGCAGGTCCTGCCGGACTTGGTTGTGCGGATATTCTAGTACGCAATGGTGTTAAACCAGTGGTATTTGACAAGCGTCCGGAAATTGGTGGCCTGCTGACTTTTGGTATTCCAGAATTCAAGATGGAAAAAGATGTGATGAAACGCCGCCGTGAAATCTTCACGGGTATGGGTATTGAATTCCGTCTGAATACCGAAATTGGTACAGATGTGACCATCGACCAGCTACTGGCTGACTATGATGCGGTATTCATGGGTATGGGAACCTATACCTATATGAAAGGTGGCTTTGCCGGTGAAGACTTAGATGGTGTTTATGATGCACTGGATTTTCTGATTGCTAACGTTAATCGTTGCCAAGGCTGGGAAAAAGATCCATCGGAATACATCAGCGTTGAAGGCAAAAAAGTCATTGTTTTAGGTGGTGGTGATACGGCGATGGACTGTAACCGTACATCAATCCGTCAGGGTGCTGAGTCAGTGATCTGTGCTTACCGTCGTGATGAAGAAAATATGCCGGGTTCACATCGTGAAGTAAAAAATGCGCGTGAAGAAGGGGTGGAATTCCAGTTTAACCGTCAACCAATCGAAATTGTCGGTGAAAATGGCAAAGTCACTGGTGTGAAATTTGTCACGACTCAACTCAGTGAGCCAGATAGCCGTGGTCGCCGTAGTCCGGAACCAATTCCAGGTTCAGAAGAAATTCTGCCTGCGGATGCAGTACTGCTGGCATTCGGTTTCCGTACCAGCCCTGCGGACTGGTTTGCTGATGTAAGTATTAATCTCGATGGTTCAGGTCGTGTCGTTGCCGCTGAGCAGCAGCAATATAAATTCCAGACCTCGAATCCAAAAATCTTCGCCGGTGGTGACATGGTGCGTGGTTCAGATCTAGTAGTCACTGCGATCTGGGAAGGTCGTCAGGCTGCAGAAGGTATCCTGGATTACCTCGATATCTAACAGTTAAAAATTCACTGAAATCATTTAAAGAACCCGCTACGGCGGGTTTTTTTAATTTTTAATTATTTGCAAACTTAAAATAGGAAGCATTAAAAGGATTATAAAAAGTAACAAAACTTTAGAAAATACTGTTTAAAATCAAATTAACTATATAAATATCAATAAAGAATTGAGGACGAGACATCATGCGTGTATTAAAACAATCTCTCATAGCTGTGATGCTGGCCAGTACCTTAACCCTGAGTGGCTGTGGCTATAACACCTTGCAAGTCAAAGATGAGGCTGTCACTGCAGCCTGGTCTGAAGTGCAAAACCAGTACCAGCGTCGTGCTGACTTGGTGCCGAATTTGGTGAATGTGGTAAAAGGCTATGCAGCGCATGAAGAGCAGGTATTGACTGAAGTGACTCAGGCACGTGCCAATGTGGCAGGCTTAAAAGTCGACCGTGAAGTGCTGGAAGATCCTGAACTGTTCCAGCGTTATCAGGAAGCTCAGGCACAAATGACTAGTGCCTTATCGCGTTTATTGGCCGTAACTGAGAATTATCCTGATTTGAAAGCCAATGAGCAGTTCCGTGACCTGCAGGTACAACTTGAGGGTACTGAAAACCGTATTGCAGTAGCACGTAACCGCTATATTACGACTGTACAAGATTTTAACTCTTATGCACGTCAGTTCCCACAGGTGTTGACGGCCAAAGTCATTGGAATGGATACCAAGCCAAACTTTAGTGCAGAGCAAAGCGCGCAACAGGCACCTAAGGTTTCATTTGACTAAGCTTGATCTTGGGTAATCTGCTAATAAGGTGGCTGCAATGATGCATACGAGCGCTGTAAAACTTTGTACAGGTATATTCCTTAGTCTCATTATGAGCCTGATGAATCCTGCCTGGAGTGAAACAGCAACGGCAACTGATACAGAAGAAGTCATTGTTGCACGTGAAATTTTGCAGCCTAAAGCAAATACTGTAGATCAAAATGCGGAACCTACAGCGACCGCACCGCAGCCACAAATTGCCAATGATATGGCTGAAGGTCAAGGTCAGCGCGACTTGCCCAGCATGAATGAACCGGTGATTGATCAGGCAAATTTATTAACGGCAGCAGAAAAACAGCAACTTAGTCAACGAATCATCAATCTTTATCAGGCAGGTAAGGCTCAGATCGGCGTAGTAATTGTACCTACCACGGGCCAGGAGGATATTTTTGACTATTCTATGCGTGTGGCAGATCGTTGGCAACTGGGATCAAAAGAGCATGATAATGGTCTGTTAATGACTGTTGCGGTAAATGACCGTCGTATTCAGATTTTAACTGGATATGGGTTGGAAGGCGTTCTGCCGGATATTATGGCCGGACGGATTATTAATAACAAAATTACACCTTTGTTTAAGCAGGGTCAGTATGCGCAAGGGATAGATGCGGGGCTGGCAGAAATTGAGCGTATTCTCAACTTGGATCCTGAAATTGCAGCTCAAGCAGCAGCTGAGCTTAAAGAACGTCAGGAACAGGCTTATAAAGCGCAGCAAGCATCTCAAGCGACTTTTGGTTCGGTTATTTTTATTATCGTCGCTGGTGTCATTGGTTCCATGATCTTTGGCAGGAAGCTGAGTGCGGCCACTGCCGCAGTAGCTGGAACTGCAGCTGGATTAGTGAATGGAATGGGATTGGTCGCTAGCCTATTAATTGGTGCTGGAGTTTTCTTTTTGCTCGTTACCTCACTTGCTCAGTTGATCCTGCATGCTTTCATGGCAGGTGGTGGTCGTGGCGGTGGTAGTGGACGTGGTGGTTTTGGAGGCGGCGGTTTCGGTGGAGGCGGCGGTGGTTTTGGTGGGGGAGGAGCATCAGGCTCATGGTAACAACTACAGATACAACAGATATTGTCACGCAGCCTAAACTGGAAGAACATGCTCAACCAAGTTTTAAGCGCTGGCTTAAGCACTTCTTTTATATGCCTGCAACCAAGCGGTTTTTCTCCAAGCAGGACCAGCATGCGATTGCATTAGCTGTAGAGGAAGCCGAGCATGGTCATGTTGGTGAAATCCAGGTGGTGATCGAAGGCTGTATTCCTGCTAAACAAGCTTATTTTCAGGATACCTGTACTCGTGCACGACAGCTTTTCGCAGAGTTAGGTGTCTGGGATACGGAATACAATAGTGGCGTACTACTATATTTAAACTTATGTGAACACAAAGTTGAAATCGTGATTGATCGAGGGATTAAGCAGGCAACGACTCAGGATGTTTGGGATCAAATTTGCCAAAATATCATTCAGCAATTAAAGCAGAAAAAATTTAAAGCAGGTGTAATTGAAGGCGTAATAGAAATTGGAAAGGTGTTAGACCAATATTATGATCGAAAAATAGATGATTTAAAGAATGAATTAGGGAATAAACCGATTATATTGGGGTGACTTTATTAATTAATTTACTGTATTCGAGTGAGCATTTTGCCATTTTAAAGCGTTTAATAACTAGTAAATCAAATGTTGTAGTTCAAGGTTCTGCAATTAATAATGACAGGATGGTGCTTGAAGTTGTATTTAAACAAGGTTTGATTAAAAAGACTAGCATGCTGCATTGGTTCGAGTAATTGAGATATGACTATACAGCAAGCAAGGCAAAATATCCTTTCACCTATATAGGATGTTGATCAAGTAAAAGACAAGAATAAGGCAATAAAAAATGATTATGAGTAGTTAAAGGAAGTTTATAAAAAATATGGAAAAGATAATTAGCTATTATTGGAAAATTTTGAGTTAAAACAAAAACGTATCTAACTCAGATACGTTTTTGATATCTAGATATTTATTATGACAGAGCTACAATTGTACCAGCGGCCGGAGCAGTAGTAGGTTTTGTACAGCCTTTTGGTAAGTATTTTTCTTCAACACCAGAAGTACATGACCAACTACCATTAGCAGCACGATTAAGAGCAATAACTTTACCAGTAATAGCAGGTGTACCAGTTAATGTGCATGTAATAGCAGAGTCTGCTTTACCATCACTATCAACTGCTGTTGCACCGTAAGCAGAACAGCGAGTGCTTGAAGTTGCTGCAAATCCAATTTGGCCAAGCTTTGCTACAGCAGTTCCTTCATTGACTTGAGCTTCATATCCTGTTTTAACAGCTGATATTTCTGCTAAGCCTGCTGATACTTGAGATTTAGCAATATAAGTTTGATAAGCTGGAATTGCGATTGCAGCAAGAATGCCAATAATAGCGATTACAATCATTAATTCAATAAGCGTAAAGCCTTTTTGAGTGTTCATAACATTCTCCACAAATGTTTGTTAATTTATTTATAAGCTTTGTAAGCTAATTTATAGATTGCACAAAGTATGCCAATACATGTTACTCAATTATTTCCTATAAAATCAATAGATTGTTTGATGGATTAGAAATCTAATAAAATTACTAAAGTAAATTTATGTAATTAAGTGACAAAAAGTGTCAGTTTTTTCTGAATTTAACCAAACTAAAGCCTCTGCAATATCTTCACTAACTAAGAACAAATTACAAAAAATCTGCTTTTTGTTTATCATGTGCAGAACTTCTACCGCCTGACATTTCCATGAAATTCACGCTTGCCCTGATTGCGGCAATTCTTATCTCCCTCGCTTGGCTCATGCCCATTCATTACCGCCCTTGGGTCACTTATACAGGCGAACTCTATGCCTTTTTTGCACTATTTGCGATTACTGCTATCTGTCTAAAAGAAAAACTCAAAATTCCAGCAATAAGTTTGCCATTGCTGTTACTGGCCTGTATTCCTCTTATTCAATTTCTTCTGGGACAGGTATTTTTCTTTAGTACTGCCATGATGGGCTTTATTTTTGTCTTTAGCTTTTGGCTCGCAAGTATATTAGGTTATAACCTTTCAACAGGAAATTATAATCGGGAAGAAACTTTTACCAACCTTAGCTATGTGTTTTTAGCTTCAGGAATGATTACAGGCTTAATTGCTCTATGTCAGTGGACAAATCTGGATTCAATACTGCCAGGCATGGTGAATATCAGTGGTACTCAACGTCCCTATGCCAATTTCGCCCAGCCAAACAATATGGCAACTTTCTTGGTCATGGCATTGATGAGCTGCCTGTATATCTATGAAAAGAAAAAAAACCAGACCAAATGGCTATTTGCCTGCGCTGTTGTGATTGTGATTGGTGTGGCTTTAAGTCAGTCACGGACCGCCTGGGTCGCTGCGATCGCGATCATGTTGTATCTGTCATTCTACCAATATAAAAGGATCATTCGCCTGAAATGGTATTACAGCACAGCATGGTTCATCTTTTTTATTTCTTGCATTGTCGCTTTTCCATTACTCAGTCAGCTGGCGACTCAGGTCATGGATGCCCAAGTGGTGCAAAGCCGTGATGTAGTATCTCGTGCCACGGGGGATATGTCACGACTCGCCATCTGGCAGCAAATGCTGGCCGCGATTCAGGCTCAACCATGGTTTGGTTATGGCTGGTATCAAACCAGTGTTGCTTTTGTCTCGATAACTGATACGGTTCAGGGTCCGGTCTGGATTCGTAGCGCACATAATTTTATTATCGATTTCCTGATCTGGAACGGGGCAGTGATTGGTGTGCCTTTCTTGGCTTATTTCGGCTACCTGGGCTATCAAATGCAGCGATGGGTGAAAACTCCGGAGTCGGTCGTTGGTATATTAATGATCGGTGCTTTTGTTACCCATGCCATGTTTGAGTTTCCACAGCATTATGCCTATTTCCTGTTACCCGTAGGTTTTATTATCGGTACAGTGCTGGCACAACGAGCTGATATGGTTAAGCAGCTTGTTATGCCATCGTGGCTGATAAAAGCCATCTTTGCAGTTGGTGTTATTTTAATTGCAGTCATTTACCAGGATTATGATACCGCTGTACCAAAACTAGGTCAGAGCATTCGCTATGAACAGCAGCCAGAAAAAATTACCAATGAAAAGCCGATCCTCTTGCTAACTGAATTTAATCATCGTATTAACTGGATCCGGGTAAATCCTTATACCAAGATGAATCAGGAGGAAATCCATCAACATGAAAAATTGGTGGTGAGTTATCCAACCAAATACAACTTATTAAAATACATTCGTTTATTGGCTTACAATGGTTATGTTGAGGAGGCTCATCATCAGCTCTGGCGTTTAAATACCATTCAAAAAATTCAACTGAACTATGATGAAGTCATTAAAGATATGCCGAAATAGTTTTAGCTCAATAAAAAAACCATCATCATGATGGCTTTTTTATGTCTTTAAGAAATCAAAGCTGGCTTTGAATATAGTTTTCAATACTCACACTTTGAATCAGATCAAGCTGAGTCGTTGTCCAGTCTAAATATTCTTCTTCTTTTTCCAGGATCTCTTGAACCAGATCACGAGTCACATAATCCATTTGAGTTTCTGCCAAAGCAACGGCTTGCTGGATGGTTTCAATATTCTCTTTGACTTTGCGTACGTCACATTGCAACACTTCTTGGGTGTGCTGACCAATATAAAGTTTGCCTAAATGTTGCAGGTTGGGCAGACCTTCTAAAAATAAAATTCGTTCAATAATTTTATCGGCATGTTTCATCTGCACGATCGATTCTTTGTATTCGGCAGAACCGAGCTTCTCAATACCCCAGTCATTAAACATGCGTGAGTGCAGAAAATACTGGTTAATTGCAGTCAGGTGGTGATACAACACCTGGTTCAGCTGATTAATTACATCACGATTGCCTTTCATTGTATCACTCCGTATAGCTTGATGACCCATTTGTATTTATGGGTTTTTATATCAGATTATCTTAAATCATATGGCTCGGCAATGGCGAGTAATTTATTGAACTGCAAATGAAAATCGCAATCAAATAGTATCAAATGAAATCTAAAACAATAAAAACCCGCCAGAGTCGAGGGCGGGGAGGAGTAATGATCAGAGATCATTGTTTTTATCATTATATTTATAGGGGTATTCAATATACTATTTAGGCTGCAATTGCCAGACGCGCCGCAATCTGGGAAACTTCATCACTGATGATCATACGAGCTTCAGGTGCACAGCGACCGCAACACGTGCCCAAGTCGAGCATTTCGCGTACTTCACGATAGCTTTCCGCCCCATTGGCCACAGCTTCTTTAATGTCTTGATCAGTAATGCCACGGCATAGACAAACGTACATGTCAGATAACCACAGTGATTAAATAAGATAAGTGATATTATTGATAATTATTATCGTTTGTCAATAAAAATCATTTGAAAATGCGTTCAAAATAATTGGGGATTTAGATAAAAAAATACCACCTGAGCGGAAATCCGAGTGCTGTTCGGATTTCTGCACAAGAACGATTTATAATTTAGAATTAAATATTGCAGGCTGGGGATTTAGTGATTTTTATAACTTATTGATTAATAATCACTACGCCATCCATTTCAACCAGTGCATCCTTAGGTAGGCTTGCTACACCCAGAGCTGCACGTGCAGGATAAGGCTGGGCAAAGTATTCACCCATAATCTGGTTAACCAGCTGGAAGTGAGAAAGGTCAGTCAGGTAAATATTGAGCTTGGCAATATCTGCCAGGGAGCCGCCAGCTGCTTCACAGACTGCTTTCAAGTTGTCAAATACACGACGAATCTGAGCCTCAATGCCTTCAACCAGTTCCATGCTGTATGGATCTAGACCAATTTGACCGGATAAGTAGAGTGTATTCCCGACTAAAATGGCTTGAGAGTAGGTGCCAATGGCAGCTGGGGCATTTTCAGTATGGATTACTTGGCGGAACATTAATTTCTCCTTTTATCAAATGGAGCGTAAAACTCTGTCCTGAAAGTCAGAGATATAAGCAATACGACATAAAATGTCGTTGAATTTTTTAAAAATCAATACATTTAATTTAACATGATCTAAAATAAGCTCATGAAAACACTTAAATTACGCATAAAAGACAAACATTGCAAGGTGCTAGACCAATTAGCAGCTGAGGTGAACTTTGTTTGGAATTATGTGAATGATTTGAGTTTCAATCACTTGCAAAGAACAGGTAGCTTTTTCTCAGCATTCGATATGGCTAAATACACAAAAGGAACTTCAAAATTGTGTGGTTTGCATAGTCAAACAGTGGATGCAATCAGGGAAGAATATGCTGGTAAAAGAAAACAGTTTAAAAAAGCAAAATTAAAATGGCGTGTGAGTAATAAGAAGTCAGCAAGACGTTCACTTGGTTGGATACCATTTAAGAAGTCGGGGATAAATTACGCTGATGGCTATGTGCAATACGGCAAACAGAAATTTAACCTATGGGATAGTTATGGTATAGGCAAATACAGCGTTAAAACAGGCTCATTCGTTGAGGATAGTCGTGGTCGCTGGTACGTGTGTCTTGTTGTGGAATCACCTAAACAAGATAAACCAACTTCTACTAAAGCAATTGGTATTGATCTTGGTCTAAAAGATATTGCTACTTGCTCAGATGGTACTGTGATTTCAAATCCAAAGTTCTATAGAAAGTATGAACAAAAACTAGGTATAGCTCAACGAGCAAAAAATAAGAAACGTGTTCGTGCATTACACGCTAAGATTGCAAATTGTCGTAAAGATCATTTGCACAAAGCAAGCACCATGCTTATTAAAAACAATGCACTTATTGTTGTAGGTGACTTAGGTGCCAAGAAACTTGTAAAAACTAAAATGGCGAAGTCTGTTTTAGATACAGGATTTTCAGCACTAAAAACGATGCTCAAGTATAAATGCGAGAACGCAGGAGTATTGTTTGAGGAAGTCAATGAAGCCTATACCACCCAAATGTGTTCGTACTGTGGTGAGATCACCGCAAGTAGTCCGAAAGGTAGAGCAGATTTGCGAATAAGAGAATGGAAGTGCGTGAACTGCGGTACAGCTCACGATAGTTATCTACTACATATAAATAATAATATACAAAGTAAACAAAGAATGATTTACTATTAATAATATACATTGTAGAATTTATATCTAAACATATATACATAGTAGATTCTACTTAATGAAAGTGCAGAAAATACGAATTAATAATCAAACAGAAGACTTTTGGATTGTCATTGGTGATGATCACTTAGCTATACCATCAATTGATCTTTATTTAAGGTATTTAAGTTCTGTTAGAAAATCTCCAAACACTATTCGTTCTTACGCTTATCATCTTAAAGAATTTTGGTTATTTCTATCTTTAAAGAACTATAGTTGGAATCAGATTGGTTTAATTGAGCTATCAGAGTTCATCAACTTTCTAAAACTAGGAACTATAGATGCAAGTAATATTATTCCTTTTTCTTCAAGTGTTTCTCTGCGTTCAGAAAAAACAATAAATACAATAATTACTGCGATTACAGCTTTCTATGATTATCACTCAAAACTAGATAGCACTCTTGTTTTAAATGATAAGAGATCAACTAAATCTAATAGTAAAAATTACAAACCGTTTCTACATCATATTAGTAAAGCAAGCTCCACAAAACATAGCATTCTTAAAATTAAAGAGCCTAAACGAATACCTAAAACATTAACATTTGAACAAGTGCAAAAAATCCTAGATTCATGTTCTAACCGCAGAGATAAGTTGATTGTAGCCCTACTCTATGAAACAGGTATGCGTATAGGCGAGTGTCTTGGTTTAAGGCATGAAGATATTAAAAGTTGGGATAGCGAGATTCATATAGTTCATCGTAATAACAATACAAATAACGCAAGAGCAAAAAGCCAAGAAACTAGGGTTATTGACGTTAGTGATGAACTCATAAGACGCTACACTGATTATGTAGTACATGATTTTGACGATATTGATTCTGATTATGTTTTTGTGAATATATGGGGCGAAAATAAAGGGCATCCGTTAAGTTACAGCACTATTTACACTAAATTCAGTCGCTTATCCAAAGCCCTAAAACTTCCATTCAGCCCTCATATTTTTAGACATACACATGCCACAGAGTTACTGAGAAGTGGTTGGGATGCTTCATACGTTCAAAAGCGTTTAGGGCATAAAGATATTCAAACCACGATTAATATTTACGCTCATTTGAATGATCAAGACCTAAAAGTGGCATTCCAAAACTTTCAAAAAGGTAAATTAAAATGAATACGAATTATGCTGAAAAAGTATTTACCGATAATGGGTCTACAACTAAATCTATAAACGTAAAACAGCAAGCAATAGAAGCCATTGATAGAATAATTAATGGGAATCCTATTGTTATTAGTAAGAAAGGAAAATTAATATTCAAAAATATTGCCAAAGAAGCGAGAGTTTCACCTACTGAGTTACATAGGGATTTTAGGGATGTGATGCTTTATGTCAGCTCATTAAAAGACTCAAAGAATGAAAGTATAACCATTCATGCTAGTCTTGTTAGAAAACGCTGTATGGAGGCAATAGAGCGTTTTAAAACAGGAGAAACAAGGAATGTTAATAAAAACGCTAAAGTAACTGTAGCATCTGTAGCTAAAGAAGCAGATGTTTCTGATTCGTACTTGTATGCATATTTCCCTGACATTCTTAACAAAATAAATGAGCTTCAAGGTGAATATGCTAGGTATGGTAATAAAGAAAAGCACGATAAGCTATTAAAAGCTTTAACCATATTGTTGTCTAAAAATGAGGTAATTACTGTAAAAAAAGTCTGTAGGGAAGCAGGGTTTTCTGAAACCTTTGACATGATGGTTAGGAAAAGTTATCCAGACGCTCATAATCAGATATTGATTGAAATTGAAAAGCAAAAAACTTCAAGGCACACCCAAGATCGCTTGATACTTTTGGAAGCCTTAGAAAGACTTAAAAATGGAAATCCAAAGAATACACCACCTATTCCTAATGGTGGATATATCAGTGTAAGAAAATTAATGAACGAATCAGGAATTGGTGAAGGTGTTATTAAAAAGAATCATCCTGATATTTATCAAGAGTGTCTGAAAAAAATTACTATAAAAACCGAAGATGTTTGGTTGGTTAAAAGTGATTTTGATGCTGTATCTAAAGGAGATACAGAAACACATAAACTGAACTTTAGCAACATTCACTTTGATTGGTTAATAAGTTCGGCTAAGGCATTTATTAAGGCTGTATTTTCAACTAGATCAAAAAGCACATTAAAGACAAATATTGATGCTATTACATTTTTCAGCAGAGCACTTTACTCTATAAACCCTGAATGCGAAGCGCATGAAGTTACTAGATCAGAAATGCAAAAAGTCTTTTTTGAATGGTCTAAATCTGAATTAAAATCTTCAACGATTAAAAGAAGATTAGCATCTTTAAGACAGTATTTTGAATGGTGTGAGGATACAAATTTTATTAAATTTGGGGCAACTAAACTAATTAGGGATACGGATTATCCAAGCCTGCCTAAATCAATACCAAAATTCATTCCCGAAAATGTAATGAGTCAATTAAATCAGCATATTGATAAATTAAATCCTGATGTGATGAGGTTTTTTCTTGTACTACAAGAGGTTGGGATGAGAATTAGTGAGTGCTGTAGTTTAATGTTTAATTGTATTTCTCCTGATGAAAATGGGGATTACTTTCTTAAATATTATCAATTTAAAATGAAAAAAGATCATATCGTTCCAATTTCAGCAGAGTTAGTTTCCGTAATCAGGGAACAACAAAAAGCTATGATTGCAGAGTTTGGTCAAGCTCCTGTTTTACTATTTACAACCCCCAAATTTCAGGAAAATGGCATTCCTTATCCAAGAGCAGGAAAAGCATGGAGCAAAGGAACTCTAATTAAAAATCTAAACGCACTTGCAGTTGAAAATAATATAAATGATGCGAGTGGAAAGGTTATTCGTTTTGGGTTTCATCAATTTAGGCACACCGTAGCAACTCGAATGATTAACAATGGAGTTCCGCAACATATTGTCCAAAAATATTTAGGTCATGAAACCCCTGTGATGACTAGCACCTATGCTCATATTTTAGATGAAACATTAAAAAAAGAGTTCAAGAAATTTAACAGCACAATGATTGATATAAACGGTAAAAAGTTTAATGATCAAGATATTATTAATGATTTAACAATGGGAACAGATGCAAATAATATTGATGCTCAATGGCTTAAAAAAAACATAGCAATGCAAACTTTACCAAATGGACTTTGCTCACTACCCGTTGTTCAGGGCGGTTGCCCACATGCTAATGCCTGTCTGACATGCTCAAACTTTAGAACAGATCACACCTTTTTACCTCAACACAAAGAGCAACTACAAAGAACCGAAGTGATTATTGAAACGTGTAAAAAGAACGGTTGGGTTCGCCAACTGGAAATGAATGAAAATATCAAAGAATCTTTAGTGAAAATTATTGCACCCTTAGAGAGTAATTAATATGAGCCATGATAGAAACACTCAAGGTTTAAAGGAAAATGCCTTAAAGAAGAAGAATGAAGCTATTAAGCGCACAGAGTTAGCAATAAAACAAATGCTAAAGGAAAAAGCCACTATTAATTTCAAAACTGTAGCAGAAAAAGCAAACGTATCGACAGCTTGGCTTTATAGAGAGGAATCTATTGCTAATCAAATTAAGAAGCATAGGGTTGAGAGTAAGAGTAAATGTGCAAATACAAGCACATTGAAAAACACTTCCGAATCATCAAAGGACGCATTGATTGCTGCTTTAAAAGCAAGGGTTAAGGAATTAGAAATTGATAATTTAGAGCAAAAAAAGACAATCGAGATGCTATATGGAAAGCTTCATGATTCTACATAGTAAGTATGTAAACAAAGTGGAATCCTTTGTTATGAAAGGATTCCAAGTGTTATTTGTATCTATGTGTTTAGATAGCGATAG
>NZ_JBQEOL010000008.1:0-144826 GCF_052044895.1 Acinetobacter sp. 22323
TTTCTAGGACGAGTATTCAGTGACATGGCAACTTGATTTAAATAATGCTGATCTGCCTGATTTAAATCAATCCCTTTAGGTAAATATTGCCTAATTAAACCATTCATATTTTCGCATGTGCCTTTTTGCCAAGGTGAATGTGGGTCACAGAAATATACATCTATGCCTAAATCTTCTTCGAGTATTTTATGTTCTGACATCTCGCGTCCACGGTCATAGGTCAACGTTTTACGCAGTTCTGCAGGTAAATATTTCAGAGCTTCAGTTAAAGCCTTGCGCACTGATTCTGCCTTTGCATCAGGTAATGTTGCCAAGATACAGAGCCGTGTATTTCGTTCAATAAGTGTTGCTATCGAACTTTTATTGTCTTTACCTTTAATTAAATCAGCTTCCCAATGACCCGGTATTTTTCTTTCTTGAACTTCGGCTGGGCGCTCATGAATAGTTTTAATATCCTGTAATATAGAATCTTTTTTAGGTTCACCGTTAGCTTTTCGCTTTTTATTTTCATGACGCAGACAGGATAATAAGTCTTTTTTCAACTCACCCTTTGGTAATGCTCGTATCGTTGAATAAATCGTTGTATGGCTTACATTCATTGTTTGATCCAAATCAGGAAATGTCTTTAAACGCTTTGCTATTTGCTGAGGAGACCATAAACAACGGATCGCTTCAACAATAAATTTCCAGAGGATTGAATCGATTTTGAGTTTTCTGTGACCACGTCTACGTCTAGCGAAGGTGTTATCAGAAGCATATCGAGCTTGATAAACGTCATTGATGCTATTTCTTTTAAGCTCACGATAGATCGTACTAGGATGTCTTTTAATGAGTTCAGCAAATTTTCTGGCTGAAAAGCCTTCTTTTCTTGACTCAAGCATTAATGCAGTACGATCTTCAAAGTTAAGATGATGGTATGACAATTTTATATACTCCATAAACCCTTTAAATTAATTAGGTGGTTTATGTCGCACTTCAAGTTTTACTCTGCCCTGGATGATATTGTCAATCATGCCGGTGGCTCCAAGGCATCTATTTATAAATACTTTGGCAATAAAGAAGGCCTGTTTAAGTCGATTTGTGATTATCGCCGTACCCAGTTCTTTAAAGATATTTGTCTCCCCTTTTCTTTAAACAGTTCTAAAGACTTTAGAAGCTATTTGATTCAGACCTTGCTGAACTTCTACCAACATATCAAACAGCCGGAAAATGCCGCATTTATGCGGCTGGTGCTGGAACAAAGTGGACGCAATCTGGATATTGCTCGACATATTCATGAACAGGGGCCAAAACATATCCAGCACTCTATTGCTGAAGTTTTGTCACAGGCACATGCCAAAGGTCTGCTCAGCTGTCCAAATCCATTATTTTCTGCACAATTATATTTCGGTATTTTAAGAAATATGGAATGGCGCATTTTAATGGGTTTGCCAAGCGATGAAACTGATCAGGAAACTGTCGAATATGTGAATTATTGTGTCGATCGTTTCCTGGACGGTCATCAAAAAGTCTAGTTTTTTTGCAATTTCCTATTCATATAGTATATTAGCCGATTCCGTATTTTTTTAACTAACCAACAACTAATTGTTGAACCAGTTTTTCAGCAATTATTGTGGAGTAACGAATGGCTCTCCGTCACTTTCTGACTTTACGCGATCTATCGACTTTAGAACTTAACCAGATACTGCAACGCGCCATCGAGCTCAAGCGCAAACAGCATAACAATGAAGTTTTCCAACCGTTTGTTGGTAAAGTTATGGGAATGATTTTTGAGAAATCCAGTACCCGCACGCGTGTTTCGTTTGAAGCTGGCATGACCCAATTCGGCGGCAGCGCAATTTTCCTGTCTTCACGTGATACTCAATTGGGCCGTGGCGAACCTATCGAAGATTCTGCACGTGTTATTTCAAGCATGCTTGATGTAGTGATGATCCGTACTTTTGGTCATGACATCGTTGAACGTTTTGCTTCTTATTCAAAAGTACCCGTGATTAACGCTCTGACTGATGACCACCATCCTTGCCAGCTGCTTGCTGACATGCAGACTTACCTGGAACATCGTGGTCCAATCGAAGGTAAAACTGTGGCGTGGATCGGTGATGGCAACAATATGTGTAATTCATATATTGAAGCTGCGCATATGTGGGGCTTTAAGCTGAAAATTGCTGCGCCTAAAGGTTATGAGCCACAAGAAAAATTCCTGTCTGAATTTGCACACTGTGTAGAGCTGGTTGACTCAGCTGAAGATGCAGCAGTCAATGCTGACCTGATCGTGACTGACGTTTGGGCAAGTATGGGACAGGAAGAAGAACAGAAAATCCGTGAAAAAGCATTTGCTGATTATCAGGTCAATGAGCGCTTGATGGATCTGGCTCACCCCGACTGCCTGTTTATGCACTGTTTGCCAGCACACCGTGGCGAAGAAATTTCAGAAAATATGCTGGATCACAAAAATGCCGTGGTTTGGGATGAAGCTGAAAACCGTCTACATGCTCAGAAAGCATTGGTTGAATTTCTGATTAATGAAAATCTGAAAAAAGACTAAATTTTCTTTCAATAAAAAAGCACCGAATTTGGTGCTTTTTTATTGCTCAAAGATTAATGATCATCTTTTAAATATTTTGGTTCTTTCGGTAATTGCCAGCTACAGAAGAAACATATAATCAGCATTACAATGACATACACGAAGAAGGTATTTTCAATACCTGCTGATTTAAACTGTAATGCGACCGAAGGTGCTGAACCACCAAAGACGGCATTACCCACTGCATAAGAGAAACCTACTCCTAAAGCTCGTACATGTGGCGGGAACATTTCTGCTTTTACGATACCGCCAATCGAGGTATAGAGGCTCAGTAACATCATCAGGAAAATCAGCAATAATGCAACGATCACTGGGGTATCACTGAAGACCCGCATACCGACCGCCATGACCGGATAAATCGCAATCGCCATCAACCCACTAAACAGCAGCATACAGGTACGACGACCAATTCGATCCGATAAAGCACCAAAAAATGGCTGTGCAATCATCAATATAAAGATACAGGCCGTCATAATAAATCCGACAGTCTTTGGATCAATACCGATATTGGTTAAATAGGTTTTTGAATAAACCGTAATCACATAGAAGCTTAGTGAACCCGCTGAAGTATAGCCAACCACCAGCAAGAATGTTTTCCAATGGTTCTTGAACAATTCTTTAAGTGTACCTGAATCTTCCTTATCGCTATCTTCCGTAGATAGCGTTTCTTCAAGACGGCTACGTGCCAATAAAGAAACAATTGCCGCAATACCACCAATCACAAACGGGATACGCCAGCCACCATCAAGTAACTGTTGTTCGCTCATAAAGCCCAGGAAAATAACCCCGAGTAAACTTGCCAGCAACTGACCACCGGTCAAGGTCACATATTGGAAAGATGAGAAAAATCCACGCTGACCTTTTAAACCCAGCTCACTCATATAGGTCGCAACAGCGCCATATTCACCACCGACTGATAAGCCCTGTAACAGACGCACCAGCAGCAGCAAGAATGGTGCTGCCATACCCACCTGCTCATAAGTTGGTAAAGCTGCGAATAGGAATGAACTGATGGCCATTAAACAGATCGAAATGACCATGGATTTTTTACGGCCATGTTTATCGGCAATACGGCCAAATAGCCAGCTACCTATCGGACGCATAAAGAAGCTGGCAGCAAATACACCCCAGACATAAATTGCCTGAGTTGAACTGTCCATATTTGGTGCAGTGAGTGCCTTGGTAAAATAAACCGCAAATACAGCATAGATATAAAAATCGAACCATTCGACCAGGTTACCGGAGGCTGCCCCGACGATTCCTTTAATACGACTGTTTTTTTCCTGCTTGGAATAAGCTTGACTCAAAATATGACATCCTTATTTTTAAATCATTGAAGTTTCTTGTTTATAGGTCAATATTTTATGCCTTTAAACTTAGATATTTTTTTGCATGCACCCTACGTACTTACCGGTATGCTGCGTGGGGAGGTGTAAGACTATAAACCTAGATGAAATCCAACACAAAAAATAAAGTGTAATTATTAATAGATTTTTCACATAAAAAGTCTTTTAAACTTCAATGTTTAAGAATAAGTAAAAAGAAGGAATCTGAGGAAACAGATAAATTAACCATGGTGGAGTTGCGTACAGATCTTATTCATGCTCTTATAATCCGCAAAACACAGTAATAATTTGTGGCCTTACATGAAATATAAAATAAATCTATTCACTGCTTTAACCCTTGGCATTAGTTTTCTTAGTAGTCAGGTTTATGCTTCCGAATTTGATCAATACCTGCAACAGCAACAGATCATTGATTCAAAATTTAAAATCAAGAAAATAGCAGAACTGAATGAAATGCTGGCTGTATTAAGTGCGGAAGATTCTAAAACTTTGCCCCTGCAAATTGATCACAACACGATTATTGAACAACTGAAACTCACTGCTAATAAAACCGAATTAAAAGGTTTAATTATTACTCCAGACTTTGCCCAGTTTGAAAAAGATCTAGGTCCTAAGGAAGTGACTCAGCTTATCCGCAAAAACTTATTACAAAATTGCGGTATTTTTTTTGAGCACCGTTATCAGTTAGAAAATCCCTATAAAGTGATGCTAGAACTGAGTTCCACTACTCGATCTTATGACGTTGAAATATCGCAGAAGGACTGTAAAGGGAACTAAGTTTCTACAGGAAGTAAATCAACGGATTAAACCTTGGGGTTGCATGATAATAATCAGCGCCCCCAATATCACCACTGCACCACCAAGCAAATCCCATCGAGACAGGCTGATCTGATCTACAAAACGCAACCACATCAAAGCAGTAAAGATATAGATACCACCATAAGCTGCATAGATCCGGCCTGAAGCAGCGGGATGCAAAGTTAATAGCCAGACAAAGGCCGCCAAAGCCAGAGCTGTCGGAATCCATAACCAGTGACTTCTTCCCTGATTCAAAATCAGATAGGGAAAATAACAGCCTAGAATTTCCATCACCGCCGTGACCAGGAACAGACAAAAAGTCGTAATAAGTTTAGTGAACTGAAATTCCATATCTTGTTAAATCTTAGCCAGGCAATAAATCTTGATCAGATCATAGCAATAAAGAAATAAAATAACCCGTGCAAGCACGGGTTATTTTACGATGAGTAGAATTTAGGCTGGTTCAGCAGTCTGATCTTCAAACACTTCAAGTTTCAAGCCTACAGCTTTGCCATTTTCTTTCTTCACAGATACAGCAACATTACCGCCATTATCTGCCAGCTCACCAAACAGAATCATTTCTGCCAATGGTTTTTTCAGATGCTCCTGAATCAAACGCTGCATTGGACGCGCGCCCATCAATCGATCGTAACCATTTTCAGCCATCCATTCACGTGCAGATTGATCCACTTCAAGAATGACTTTTTTCTCATCCAGTTGTGCTTGAAGTTCAGTGAGGAACTTATCAACCACGTTTTCAATGATCGTATTTGGCAATGCTTTAAACTGAATCACGCCATCCAAACGGTTACGGAACTCAGGCGAGAATGCTTTTTTCATGGCTTCCTGATTGTCATTGCTGTTGTCTTGTTCCATGAAACCGATACTGACACGTGAAATACTTTCAGCGCCAATATTAGTAGTCAGTACAAGCACCACATTACGGAAGTCTGATTTACGACCATTGTTATCAGTCAACGAGCCATGATCCATAATTTGCAGCAACAGGTTAAATACATCCGGATGTGCCTTTTCGATTTCATCGAGTAGTAATACACAATGCGGATTCTTATGAATCGCATCGGTCAACAAACCACCTTGGTCAAAACCAACATAGCCTGGAGGTGCACCAATCAGACGGGATACCGCATGACGTTCCATATATTCAGACATATCGAAACGAACCAGCTCCACGCCCATCAGTTTCGCCAATTGCTTGGTGACTTCAGTTTTACCGACACCCGTTGGACCGGCAAAGACAAAACTACCGACTGGCTTATCTGGAGATTTCAGGCCTGCCCGAGACAGCTTGATTGCGGAACCGAGTGCTTCAATGGCTTCATCCTGACCGAAGACCACACGTTTCAAATCACGCTCAAGATTTTCTAATACAGTCTTGTCATCTTTAGAAACTGTTTTTGGTGGAATACGGGCAATTTTCGACACGATGTCTTCGATATTTTCTACCGTAATCAGGCTGTCGTCTTGCTCGGCTTTTAAACGGCGTTGCGCACCCGCTTCATCGATCACATCAATGGCTTTATCTGGCAAGAAACGGTCATTAATAAACTTCGCTGATAGTTCTACCGCTGATACCAAAGCCTGATCTTCATATTGAACATGATGGAAATCTTCAAACTTAGATTTCAGACCACGTAAAATATCAATAGTTTCAGAGATGGAAGGCTCATTCACATCAATTTTCTGGAAACGACGTGATAAAGCATGATCTTTTTCAAAGACCTGACGGTATTCCTGGAATGTGGTTGAACCTATGCAACGCAATGAACCATTTGCCAGTGCTGGCTTAATCAGGTTCGAAGCATCCATGGTACTACCCATACTGGAACCTGCACCGATGATCATATGAATCTCATCAATGAACAGCACTGCATCCGGTTTTTTCTTCAAGGCATTGAGAAGTTGTTTCAGACGTTTCTCGAAGTCTCCACGGTATTTGGTTCCTGCCACCAGTGCACCGATATCCAGACTATAGATTTCGGCATTTTCTAGTGGTTTAGGGGCTTTACCATTAACAATCAGCCAAGCCAGACCTTCAGCAATCGATGTTTTACCCACACCCGGATCACCGACCAGCAACGGATTATTTTTACGACGGCGACAAAGAATTTGTGCAGCACGCTCAATTTCTTTTTCACGACCAATTAATGGATCAGTTTTACCTTTTTGCGCTTCGTGATTCAGGTTAGTGGTATAAAGATCCAGTGGACCTGAAGCATTCGATGATCCAGTTTCGCCATCCAGTTCCTCAAGTTCTTCTTCGTTCTGCACTTCTTCCTTGCGGGTACCATGCGACAGATATTGAGTCAAGGTTAAACGGTTAATCTGATGACGTTTCAGCAGATACACTGCAAACGAATCACGCTCTGAGTACATCGCAACTAGAATGTCCGCACCTTCTACCGTACGGTCTCCACCACTTGACTGTACATGGAAAATGGCACGCTGCAGGATCCGGTCAAAACTTTCAGTCGGATGAGGTGCCTGATCGTTATTTTCGCCGAGTTTTGGAGTGTGTTGTTCTACGTATTCTTCAAGTTCTTTACGCAGTACAATAATGTCTGCACCGCATGCTTTAAGGGCATTCACGGCAGAATCGTTGTCGAGTAAAGCCAATAATAAATGTTCTACTGTCAGAAACTCATGTCTCTTTTGACGAGCCATGCTAACAGCCAAACGTAGTGATACTTCTAATTGACGACTGAGCATGCAACCCCCTTAAACTTTAGGCTCTATCTGGCAAAGTAAAGGATGACCTTGTGATCGAGCGTAATTATTGACCTGGTTCGCTTTCGTTTCCGCAATGTCTCTTGGATAGACGCCAGCAACACCTTTTCCTTCATAATGTACAGTTAGCATTACTTGCGTAGCTTGGTCAAGATTCATTGCAAAGTATTGTTGTAAAATTTCAATTACAAACTCCATTGGGGTGTAGTCGTCATTCATCAATACTACTGCATACATCGGTGGACGCTTCAGCTCTGGTGGTGCTGTTTGTACTGCAATATCAGCATCTTCATCATGAAAAGGGTCGTTTGCCAAGCGTGGACTTATGTGCCAGTCAACCACCCCGGACTGATTAAAAGAGTTCTTGATTTCACTTAAACAAATATGACGCTTGTTGCTAGGCATAAGATTTACATTTCACACTTTAGTTTGCATTGGCTTGTGTCTGAGGAATCTCTGACAGGAATGCAGATTGATTTTCAATTGCCTCACCCTTACTCCAGCTAAAACGGCGGGTAACAGGCTTGCTTGTACCAGTCAGTCGAACTTCTATAAATTCTGGTACAAAACCTTTCGGCATTGTCCAACGACCAGTCAGACGTTCATAATTTTCGAAATTGAAGTTTTTATCTGCCAAAGGCACAATTAAAATTTCAGTTCCCCGAATCAGGCGCAATTCAACCGACCCGGAAACACGCCCTTTGCTTGGACTTACCTGAATCAGATCAAGCTGATATTCAAAGGCATTTTCAGGTAGAGGCTTTACTGCTAAATGCTGAACAGATAAAGGCATACCACCACGCTGACGCAGTACTTCACGATATAAGGTCGCCAGGCTTTCTGCCTGCGTATATTCATCACGGGTTTTATTCATCGCAAGATACAGGTCATTGGCATTACTTACGGCCAGATCACGTTCCTGCGTTGCTGTATTCAGGGTTTTATTCAGTGTTTCCAGACTGGCTTTCTGCTTTTGTACGACTTCAACCAGCTGTTCAGCATCCGCCTCAAAACCTACAACGGTCAGACCTTGACGATGACCTATCGAATAGCCAAGTAAACCACTACTCAGTACCAGAATTGCAGCACCTATGGCAAGTGGCGTGTTCCCTTTCAGAAATGGCATTTTCTTCTTGTCATCTGTGGTCAGATCGTGAGGCTCATTATTCGGCATTGTCATCTCTTCTATCTTTTTCAAGACACACATTTAAATCGAAATTCAAATGTGTGTGAAGTTGTAATACGTTTTTTATGGTAATAAAGCAATGTTTTGCAAGCCAGCGTTTTCAGCAAAGCCAAACATCAGGTTCATATTCTGTACCGCCTGACCTGCTGCACCTTTCACCAGGTTATCTTGTGCTACCAGAATAACCAGTTTCGTTGGTTGAGGCTTGTACAGTGCAATACGGAGTTCATTGGCACCACGTACTGAACGGGTTTCTGGCGAACTGCCTGATGGCATGACATCAACGAACTGTTCATTGGCATAGAACTGTTCATACAGTGCCTGCAGATCTGCTGTCTGGCCTGCTTCAGTCAGGTCAATGTAAATGGTTGACAGCATACCGCGAATCATTGGCACCAGATGCGGTACAAATAAAATATGGTCAAATACACCTTTTTGACCTGAGATATTTTCTAACGCTTCTACAATCTCAGGATGATGACGGTGACCTGCTACCCCATAAGCTTTAAAGTTATCTGCATTTTCAGAATAGATCATGCCTAGGCTGGCTTTACGACCTGCACCTGAAACTCCTGATTTAGCATCAATAATAATACTTTCAGGTTTCACTAAGGCTTCCGCAGATTTTAATACTGGTGCAAGGCCAAGCTGCACGGTTGTTGGATAACAACCCGGGTTACCAATCACATTCGCCTGTTTGATCTTGTCACGATTCAGTTCAGACAGACCATATACAGAATCTTGTAATATAGATGGACAAGCATGTTGCATGCCATACCATTTTTCAAACTGTGCCAAATTCTGTAAACGGAAATCTGCGGCAAGGTCAATTACCTTGGTATTTGCAGCTACCAGTTCTTCTGCATGTTTCATCGCAACGCCATGTGGTGTCGCAAAAAATACGACATCACAAGATTTTAATAAATCAAGGCTGAGATCAGAAAATTCAAGATCAGTATGACCACGCAGGCTTGGGAACATATCGTCTACACGGCGGCCTGCTTCGGTACGTGATGTCAGTGCTTTGACGCTAACGTTTGGATGTCGCAGTAATAGACGTAAAAGTTCAACGCCTGTATAACCTGTACCACCCACAATACCCACTGAAATCACGATAATTACCTCTAACTAGATGTTTCCTTTATGCCAGGTAGTATGACAGGAAGTTCACGTTTTCTAAACTCTTTCACTGAGGAATGCTAATTTTTTATATATTTTGAAATGCATGTTTAAAGATAAGATTGAAACACCTTTATGTGTGTTTGGTCGTTACTGGAGTAGACCAACTATAATGACAAAGATAAATTACAAATAAGAAAGCAGGTAATGCCAAAAAGATAATGGCGTCTAGTCGAATCATAAATGGAATTAACCCTAAAATGGCCAATAGTGTTGCACTGGCTGAAAATTTTTTAGGTATTTGACGATGTTTAATCCATAAAATAGCCATATAAAATAGCATTCCCCACGCGAGCACTCCTGTTAGCATAAAAAATTTGACTGTTAAAGGATAATCCATGGGTAAACTTGGGAAAAAAATACTGTATAAAAATAGCCCGTAAAAAAACAGCGCAGGAAGCGAGACTATAAAAATTAAAATTGTGAGGATTAACCGCATCATGAGGGCTTCTAATTTATCGTTATCATTGGTTTTATATTATCGAATAAGCATATAAATGCACAGTCAATGCTACATAGATGCTTCAAATCAACAAAGTCGCCTTGGCGACTTTGTTTGTTTAAGAATTAAATGGTGAAAAATCCATGTGTCCCATCTTTTTTAAGTTGATCGACTAAACCAAACTCCCAATCCAAATAGGCTTGCATTGCTTCATGTGAGTTATCCGTGCCTTCATATGGACGTTTATAACGATCAATTTGCGGTGAAAGTGCTTGTACATTGTCTACAGTTAACGCATAGCCTGCTTTTTCCCAAGCAACATTACCACCATCAAGTACATACACTTTTTTATGAAATGCTTTAATTTCTTCCGCAGTATAATGGGCCAAAACTGAACGACCGCATGTGAGAATTACGGCGTCTTTAGCCTGAAATTTAGCTTGTTGAATTCGTTCAACTGCTTCGGCCTTAAGTAGCCATGCAGCATCCGGAATATGCGCTTTCTTATACAGTGCAAAAGGCTGCACATCCCAAATCGCAATATTTTGAGTTGATTTTAATTTTTTCAATTGCTCTGGACTAATTAATTCAACAGTATCGACTATTGGCAGACTGGGTGTCCACGTACCACGTGTGGTTAATATTTCTGAAAAATCTGTTTCTAGCACATAAACCTCCCAGTTCATCTGCCCTAACCAAGATGCAGTCATGTAGGCACGAATCAGTTGATCATCAATGAGTACAATTCGTGCCCCACGGACTGCTGCGTTGTGATCTGTTTCCTGAACCAGTTGTCCACCTGCAACCCAACGCGAACCATCCAGATGACCTTGAATGTATTCATCTTCATCACGAACGTCAAATATATAGGTTGTACGTTGAGTTTCAGCTTGTAGTTTTTGAAGCTCCTCAAAAGATATGGTTCGAACATGCGCTTTTTGTGCCAGCACTTTGGCATTTTCTAAAAGCTCCGGTTTTAGCTCTGTCTGCACATCCTTAAATGATCGGGTTTGAGCATGTTCCAAACTTTGACCCGCAAGTGTCCAACCAATCGTGCCATTTCGCAGTGCATAAACCGGATGTGGGATCTTGGCATTAAGCAATGATTGTGTGCCAATAATGCTACGGGTACGTCCTGCACAGTTCACAATAATGGTGGTATTTTCATTTTTCACCAGGTTTGGTGCACGGTAAACCAATTCAGCACCTGGCACGCTTCGACCCGATGGAATACTCATAGTGTTATATTCATCAAAACGACGTACATCTAAAATGACGATATTGTCGTTCGCATCAATTTTTTCTTGGACCTCTTCGGCACTCAGCGACGGCGTATGTTTATAGTGTTCAACCCATTCACCAAAGGCTTTGGTTGCAGAGTTCACATCGATAAATAATTCACCCCCATCACGTGCCCATGCCTGGGTACCTCCCTTCAATACATGGACCTGACGATATCCATAACGAAGTAATTTTTGATAAGCACGTTCTACTCGGCCATCTGCATCATCATAGAGTACAATTGTGGTGTCTAGACGTGGTATACGATTCAAAATTTCGACTTCTAAACGTGAAAGAGAAATATTAGTGCTAAATAAGGGATGAGCTTGTGCATAGATATGTTCTTCACGTAAATCGACAATGGCGATTTCTTCACGTGCAAGTAGTTTTGCTCGAATCTGGGCATAATTTAGTTCTGGAATCTGGTACATAGAAAATCTCGTAGCTTTGCTTAGGCTATTTATAAAACAGGAAAAGCCCCGATAAATATCGAGGCTCTGGGGCATTATTGAGTGTTATAGAGATCAGATGTTTTGGCATTAATCGTATTAGGAATCAGCTTTTCATTGAAGAATGCATCTGAAATTTTTTGCTGCTCCGGCATATCTTCAATAGTTACGGATTTCACGTTATAACTTCGGTTAGCGTTGGCTTTTAATACCACTTCCTGGGGTAAGTTACCCCATAATGGCGCCAGGATTTTTGCCGCTTCATCCGGATTGGCTTTTACCCAAGCTGCTTTTTCTTTTAAGGTATCAATCACATCATTCAAGATTGCAGGATTTTCCTGAGCAAATTTATGACCAGTTAAGTAGTAACGTGTATAACTTGCTAAACCTTCACCTGAAGCGAGGACTTTTGCATTTTGTACAACTGTACCACTTGAAACATATGGCTCCCAAGTCACCCAGGCGTCTACACCACCATGCTCAAATGCTGCACGGCCATCTGCCGGGCTGAGCCATGCTGGAGTAATATCTGTAAAACTTAAACCTGCCTGATTGAGTGCTGCAATTAACAAGTAATGACTACCCGCAGCTTTGGTTACTGCAATCTTTTTGCCTTTCAAATCCGCAACAGTTTTGATACTGGAATTTTGTGGAATCAAAATTGCCTGTGCATTTGGAGATGCAGTTTCTTTGGCATAATAAGTCAGATTCGCTTTGGCTGCCTGGGCAAATACGGGAACTGTATCTGCCACATCAGCAGTCACATCAACACTACCCACATTAAGTGCTTCAGCCAAAGGCTGACCACTGGTAAATTCATGCCAACTGACTTTGACATTCTTTTCTGCCAGTTTCTTTTCAAGCTCATCCGTTTCTTTTAACAAGGTCATGAGTGTAGAAGAACGCTGGTAACCAATACGCACTGTGTCTGCCGTATAAGCCGTTTTTTCGACTTTTTCTTTTGGTGCTTCTGCCTTATTACATGCAGTTAAAAGCACACTAAAGATTAGCGTGAAAATAAATAATAACCTGGATTGAACCATCCTCATCTACCCCATATGCTGGAAAATACGTTTCTTTGTTTTATGCCGAAAGCAGCTCAGAAACTTTTAATTTTTCAGCATTCTAGAAAAGCAGGTTCTGAATTAAAAATAATCTATTTTCATAAGTGCAGCAGAAATTATTCGAACTCGTTTTTATATAAATTTATGATTTAAATATTATTTTTAAACTATTCCTTATTAAATGATTCTTGCATTAATTCTGACTGACCCACCACCATGGCATAAGGGTATTTTTCAGAATTTTGCGATGGTTTGAATAAGCTGGATCATGTTTCGCCACTTCAGTCCAGAAACGCGGGCTATGATCAAAATGCCGGGTATGTGCCAGTTCATGCACGCAGAGATAACGGACGATATTTTCAGGAAACAGAATAATACCGCTATTCAGCATAATGTCATGTCTGGCAGAACAGCTGCCCCAACGGGTTTTCGGCTGGCGGATATTACAGACATTGAAAGATAATCCTGTTTCCAGACTAACCTGTTCAAGATAAATCGGTAACTGTTGTTTGGCATAGGCAATTACAAAAGTTTTTAAGTAGCTTTCAGGATTTCGATCACTGATATAGAGCATATAGTTTGCATAATCTAGAATAAAATTATGCTTCTGGGCCTGGTATTGAACTGATATTGGCTGATTCAGATTAAATAGCTGCAAGCTAGCAGGTAAACTACGATCAATACTTTGTATTTTTTCCTGCTGGGATTGCCAGGTTTTGAGTAACCAGCTTTCGGCATCATTAATAAAATTCTGGATTTGTTTTTTTGTGCAAAATACGGGTGCAGTCAGGCGAATTTGAGTACCATCCACACGAAGCTTTAAACGTGTTGAGCGAATATTTCGGACAATTTGAATTTCAGGTAAGTCGGATAAGGTCATTTTTATTCTTTTTTAATCTCCGCAAACCCCTCTTTCTCAAAGAGGGGCTTTCAAAAATCTCCCTTCTTGCACTTGTTTTAAAGCAGTGCTTTAAAACTTCGCTCAGGGAGATTTAGAGGGATTTTTTCTAGAAAGTTTAATTAAACCGCAGTACGCTCTTCAATACCGTTATCAGTAGCAACCACAGCAATATCAGCTTTATTTAAGGCAAAGATACCGTTACAAACAACACCTGGAATGTCATTCAAAGTTTTTTCTAACTCTAATGCATTCAAAATATTTAAGTTATAAACATCCAAAATTACATTACCGTTATCGGTGACTACACCTTCACGGTACGCAGGGTCCCCCCCTAAAGCAACAATTTTACGTGCGACTGCAGAACGTGCCATTGGAATCACTTCTACAGGAAGCGGAAATTCACGGCCTAACTGTTCCACCCACTTAGAATCATCGACGATACAAACGAATTTTTTCGCAATAGATGCAACAATTTTTTCACGTGTCAGCGCAGCACCGCCACCTTTGATCATGTGCATATGGCGGTCGATTTCATCCGCACCATCTACATAGGCATCCAGACCGCCTACGCTATTCATATCGACAACTTCAATGCCTAATTTTTTAAGACGTTGTGCAGTGGCCTCAGAACTTGCAACTGCTGCTTCCAATTGAAGCTCAGGCAAAAGTTCGATTAAGAAGTTGACAGTACTTCCAGTACCGACGCCTAAAATGCCCCCTTTTGGTAAGTGCTTTAACGCAGCTTTTGCTGCAGCTTGCTTTTTCTCATCTTGGGTTGCATATAGACTCATGACATCACTCAACTATTTTGGACTTTCGCAGTATTTTTAAACCGCAAAGCCGCGTGGTTTGTTACAATAAGTGCTTATTTTAAACTGTTAGATGGAAAATTAACATGCTGTCTCGTTTGGTTCGACAAATTTTACAAGCAACTGTATACGATGTTGCAATCGAAACCCCACTCGAAGCAGCGCCACGAATTAGCGAACGCTTAAATAATAACATTCGCTTTAAACGTGAAGATTTACAACCGGTTTTTTCATTCAAACTACGCGGTGCCTATAACCGTATTAGTCAATTACCGAAATCACAACTCGAACGTGGCGTTATCACAGCTTCAGCAGGCAACCATGCCCAAGGCGTGGCGCTGTCAGGGAAAAAGCTGGGGATTCGCGCGATTATCGTGATGCCAAAAACCACGCCTGATATCAAGGTTCAAGCGGTAAAACGCTTAGGTGGCGAAGTCGTATTGCACGGTGATTCATTTGATGTTGCCAATAAATATGCGATTCAACGTGCCGAAGAAGATGGCATGACCTTTATTCCACCTTATGACGATGAACTGGTGATGGCCGGTCAAGGTACCATTGCCAATGAAATTTTGCGTCAATGGCGTGATGTGGAATATGTCTTCGTTGCTGTTGGTGGTGGTGGCCTGATTGCCGGTGTTGCAGCGTACTTGGGAGATGTTGCTCCGCATGTCAAAGTTATTCCTGTGGAATATGATGAATCCGCGTGCTTAAAAGCGGCCTTAGAAGCCAATGAACGTGTGATTCTTCCATCTGTCGGTTTATTTGCCGATGGTACTGCGGTGGCACAAATTGGTGAAAAACCATTTGAGGTCATCCGTCTGCAAAAATCAGATAATTCTGGTCCAATTGTTGAACCTGATGTGGTACTGGTCAATACCGATGAAGTCTGTGCAGCAATTAAAGATACCTATGACGAATGCCGTAGTATTGTAGAACCATCTGGTGCAATGGCGTTGGCAGGGATTAAAAAATACGTCGCTGAACACGGCATTCAAGGCAAAAATATCGTGTCCATTGTTTGTGGTGCCAACATGAACTTTGACCGTTTACGCTATATCGCGGAACGTACTGAACTCGGTGAGCGTAAAGAAGCAATCTTTGCCGTGACCATTCCTGAACAGAAAGGCGCTTTCCTGAGTTTCTGTCGTGCCCTGCAAGGCCGTAACATCACCGAGTTTAACTACCGTGCCAGCGATGCAACCGCAGCTCAGGTCTTCGTTGGTATTAGCCTGAAAAATGGCGAAAAAGAACGTCAGGAAATTTATGAAAACCTGAAATTCCAGTATGACGTTGATGATCTGTCTGACGACGAAGTAGCAAAACTGCACATCCGTTATCTGATTGGTGGTCACGCAGACATTGAAAATGAACGTCTGTTCCGTGTCGAATTCCCGGAGCGTCCAGGTGCGTTATTGACTTTCCTTGAACGTCTAGGCCCAACTCATAACATCACCCTGTTCCACTACCGCAACCACGGCGCAGCTGAAGGTCGTGTACTGGTCGGTTTGGAAGCGGAAGATGCAAAACAGAATCCAGACGGTTTGATCGAAACCCTGGAGAGTATCACCTATCCATATGACGAGATTACCAATAACCTGGGTTATCAACGCTTCCTGAAATAATTTCAGATTCTGATATCCAAACAATCAAAACCGTCTTTCGAGGCGGTTTTTTGATATAAGCGAATAAGAACTCAGGTCTTTGATAATATTTATGTAAAGCAAATGGCTGAAATATTAATTAAGCACTAAGATAAACACGTAAATTAATAGAAAGCGCATGTATAAGCGCAGCAACTTTAGGAAAAATACATGGCACTGTTTGCTGTGATCGGTTTAGGAAGTTTCGGTGCCACTGTTGCCACACAACTGATGTCACTCAAACATGAAGTAATTGGCATCGACCTGAATAAAAAATATGTTGAAAGCATTTCAGATGAACTCACCCATGCCGTGATTGCAGATGCCACGGATGAACATGTGCTGGACGAACTAAATGTTCAGAACTGTGAAGCGGTGGTGGTGGCGATTGGTGAAGATATTGAAGCCAGTATTCTCTGCGTCCTACACCTCAAGAATATGGGGGTTAAAAAAATCTGGGCCAAATCCAAGTCCAAAGCTCACCATATGATCCTGACCCATCTTGGGGTGGATAAGATTATTCATCCCGAGGAAGATATGGGTGTTCGGATTGCGCAATCCTTAAGTTATCCGATGGTCAGCCGCTATATGGCGCTTGAGGATGATCGTTATCTGGTCAAAATTGAGATTCATGCTGAACAAAGTGGTATCAAACTCAATCAGCTGATGGATCATGCACCAGAAATTAAAACCATTCTGCATAAGCGTGGCCCCGTGGTGCAATATATCCTCGATCCCCATCTTATTCTTAAAGAAGATGATATTCTGCTTGTTGAGGGTTTGCTGGAACCTTTACGCCGCCTGTCCAAACATTTTAAAAATCTATGAAAATAACTGCTCATAAAAACCGGACCATTAATCTCAGTCCACCCAGCATTATCGCATTGGGATTTCTGGCATTGATTTTGATTGGTTCAATCTTGTTAATACTACCAGTTTCTCATCATGGTGATGTCACCTGGTTTCAGGCTGTTTTTACTGCAACTTCTGCGGTGACCATTACCGGTTTGTCTGTGGTCAATGTCGGAGAAGCTTATACGGTCTTTGGCAAGATCGTAATCATGATTCTCCTGCAATGTGGCGGACTCGGCTTTATGACCTTTGCCATTCTGGCTGCCATGAGTCTGGCGCCCAAAATGGGACTAAGGCAACAAGTCATGGCTCAGGAGTCCATCGGTCAGACCAGCCTGAAAAAAATCAGTACTACCATTAAAGGTGTGTTTCTATATTCGCTGTTCTTTGAAGCAATTGGCACAGTGATTCTGACTATTGCATGGTTACAGGATTACAACTTTGCCCAGGCTTTTTTCTACGCTTCCTTTTATAGTATTTCTGCTTTTAACAATGGTGGCTTTTCCCTGTTCCCGAATAGCCTAATGAGCTTTGCCGATCAGTATCTTATTACCTTCACCATTAGCATGCTGTATATCATTGGCGGCATTGGCTTTCTGGTGTTGATGGATGTACGACAGCATAAACGCTGGCGCAAACTGAGTACTAACAGTAAGCTGATTTTGAGTACCATTGCTGCACTGAATCTTTCTGCCTTTATCCTGATCTGGATTCTGGAAGCTTCTAATCCTCAAACACTGGCATTGATGAGTGTGGGCGATCAGGCGGTCAATGCCTGGTTCCATGCCACAGTACCGCGTTCTTCAGGTTTTAATAGTCTGCCGATGGATCAGCTGACCAATGCGTCCACCTTAGTTACCATGTTCCTGATGTTTATTGGTGGTGGTTCTTTAAGTACCGCAGGTGGCATTAAGGTCGGAACTTTTATCATTGTAGTGATTAGTGTAATTAGCTTCCTACGGCGTGAAGATGAAATTCGTTTATTCAAGCATTCGATTCCAGAGAAAACCACCTTTAAAGCATTGGCAGTGGTCTGTATTACTGCCCTCTTGATTGCAACCGGATTTATGAGTCTGCTTATTCTGGAGCCAGATCAGGACTTTCTGGATCTGCTGTTTGAAACGGTTTCTGCCGCATGTACAGTTGGGTTATCTCGTGGCGTCACTTCTGAATTACAGCCAGCCAGTCTGTTGATTCTGATGCTGTTGATGTTTGCAGGTCGTTTAGGTCCTTTGACCTTGGCCTATTTTATTGCCACACCGAAAAAGAGCCGCCTTAAACATCCGCCTTCAGAAATTCAGGTTGGGTAATTTCGATATAAAACAAAAAATCCACGTCAGCACGTGGATTTTTTGATGATAATGCTTTTTAGAACCAGTTCATCAACGAAACACCCAAGCCGACATACGTCGCCTTATGGTTATAGTCGATCAGGCTTTCACCGTAGCCATCAAACAACTGGAAATGTCCACGCAGACGACCACTGATCGGAAATGACCAGTCAAATTGCGCTGCACCACGACTATCATCACCGCCTTTTAAGGTATGACGCAACATGAGCGAAAAGTCATGATCTTTCCAGCGATAAAATGCAGTCAAATCGCCACGACCGACATAGTCTACGATATCCGGATTGTTATCATCTGGCAGGTCTTCTTCAAAACGATACCAAGGACGTAGCATCAGGGCAAAGTTATTACGCTCAAAGCCCAGATTCAGCATCACCCGGTTCCAGCTACGTGATAGTGGATCCGAACGACCATTGGACTGATGATTAAAGGTCAGACCTAGCATACGCCAGTCCAGACCAAATAAATCGTAATTGGTTCGGAATACAATACTGGCTTCTGGTTCATAATTGGTTTCACGGAATGGACGTGATTCTTCAGAGTTATATACTTGCCAGCGTGAAGACTGGGTATACGCCAGCCAGATATCACCATTATTACCAAAAATATTTTCTACTGCTTTGGTTTTTAGTGAAAGCTGAAACTTGGCTTCCATGGATTTCAGGTTCTGATCTTCTGTTACCGTATTACGTTCATTCGGACTTTCAGGAAACTCATTTTTCTCGGAGGTCCAAAATCCTGGCAATACATACACCGGCTGATAAGAACGGATATTCCAGGTACCCAGTTTACTTTCCGGTGAAAGTTCCCAACGGCTGTCCAATAAAGACAGGTTTGGTTTCAGTGGCGATCCTTCACTGACCGTTACTGTAGAAACAGTTTTATCAATTCTAGCTTTCAGGTTATCGGGTTCAGGCGCAAGTTCAGCAGCTGCGCGGCGTTCAGATACCAGTACCACTCTTTCAGCTTCTGGTACTTTGAACAAAGCATCATAACACGCTAGACGTTCTGCACTGGTTTCTACCGCGGCACAGGCCTCAGCCGTTGCTGGCATCGGACTGCTGGGGATAGTTGTTTGATTTTCTTCTGCATACACCTGCGCCCCACCCATGCAGCCCAGCAAAATGCTCAGCTGCAAAGTTGGGCGCTTAAACGAATTAAGCGCCATTCAATTTTCCTTTTTTCTTTTATTGAACCTGTTGAATCACAAATCCGAGCTGTTCCAGTGCTTCACGTTTTGCTACTGGTGCAACCACTGCACGCGATGGCTGTTGTTCTACCAGATATTGCTGAACCACACGTTTCAGGTCATCCAGCGTCACATTGAGCAGACGTTCACGTAACTGCTTACGGAATGCCGGAGTACGCTGATGCAGGTAAGCATAACAAGCTGTAATTGCCTCACCTGCTGGTGAACCCGGCTTATCCATGCTGGCAATCAGACCCAGAATCGCTTCTTCCAGTTGATGTGGCTGTTGTTCCGCATTTAATAGCCACTGAACACTTGCATCAAAGTCCTTGAAAGTCTCTGCTAAACGTGGATCACGGTAGCTGTAGAAACGGAATGAACAGGCATTACCATCATAGCTGGCACCGCCACCATAAGCACCGCCTTTTTCACGGATCGCACTATGCAGGTATCCATTACGCAAATAACCTGCCAAGACCATCAATGGTGCTGCATCTGGATGAGATACTTCTACTGCCGGATAAGCTGCTGCACAGAACTGAACATTGGCCTGAATCAGCCATGCCTCATCTGCTTCATTCAATACTTTTTCAGTTTGAGCAAGTTGTACCGGATTACGGTCCACAGCAACTTTATCCCAAACATTCTGAACTTCTTCTACCAGATGGTCCGCTTGCGGTTCTTCACAAACCAGTAAGAACTGTTTTGGAGCTTGCAGTAAAATACGATGAATGCGTTTCAGCTCTTCAATCATGGCATCGTAAGCAGCTTCATCTTTCTCAATCTGAGCAACCAGATTCATCAGCCAGTTCAATGCACCAAGACCAGTGTTATGATAATCACGGGTCGCTAAAGCACTGTGCTGACGTGAAGCTACCTGCATCGCATAGCTATGGCCTGAGCCCGAAATACGCGAATGCCAGCGTGTTTTACGCTGTTGCAGCAATTCAATAATACGGCCTTTTTCATCAAAACGAAGCTGCTCAAATCCGGTTTTCAGCAACTGAATCGCTTGCAGGTTATTTACCAGAGATTTAGTTGTGAGCGTTAACCAGGCAGAAATCTTATTCTTGTCATCTACTTTTGAACGTAATGAAGCTCCCATACCCAATCCACCGCTAACAGCAGTCTGGATTTGCTGGAATTCAAGATAATCATATTCGCCCGCACCGACTTCCCCGACCAGAATCGACAGCAGGTTAAAGTATGGTGATTGCACCACTTCATCAGGAATCTGTACCAAGACTTGTTGGTAATAAATACCATTGGTACCAGCATAATAAAGGTTTAATGGCGTATCGATGCCATTGGAAATTACTTCACGCAACTGACCTTGTACGATCTGCATTTCAGCAGGCACATCTTCCAGGCCAACCTTAGGTAACAGGTTCAGGTCATCCGGTGTATCCTGGCGGACTTTTAAAGCTTCAGTCTGCGCAACGATTTCAGCTTTTTGTTCTTCAGTTAGTGTCTTGCCAATTTCTGCCAGTCGTGCTTTTTCCGCTTCAGCTTCTGTGGCAGATTTGGTGGCATCTGGAACCAGTGTCAGTTGCACACGGTGCGGGTTATCAATCAGATGTTCTTTGATCAGATTAGACAGCCACATCGGGTCTTTCAGTTCTTCTTTAACTGCGGCAATTGCAGAATCCACATCCCAGACTTCAACCGGATCACGGTGATGAATTGCGCTACCTAAACCATTCAGGATCAGGCTTAAACCATATGGCGTACCATCACCATTGATTTCACGCTGATGCAATTCAATCTGATGCAGAATCGCATCTACTGCCTGCTGATCTACCGGTTTCGCAGCAATATCTTCCAGAATCTTGAATACGCCATTTTTAAATTCTTCAGCATGTTCTGGATTTGAGCCTTGAACTGCGCAATAGAAAGTTATTTCAAAGTTAGAGTCATCCACCCCCATAAATGGGCCTGTTGCATCTGCATAACCACAGGTTTCCAGATAATGACGTAGTGGAGATGCCGAATCTTCTAACAGGATACCTTCTACCAGACGCATACCCAGACGAAGTTTGATTTCGCTTGCTTCCGGTAATAACCAGGAAATAACGTGATAGGTTTTATCACGTAAATCTTCTGCATCAACTGCATAAGTATCAGTCACCGATACCGGTGCAGACAAACGGGTTTCTGGCGTTGAGTATAAGGTCTCACCCTGTTCAAATTTAGACAGTGCCAAGTTTTCAAACTGTTCTTGCAGTTCATAAGCTGACTTCTTACCAAAGGTCATGAATACCGCATTACTTGGATGATAATGTGACTTATAGAAATCAACTAACTCCTGGTAAGTCAAATCAGGAATATCTTTAGGATCGCCACCTGAGTTGTAATGATAGGTGGTATCCGGGAACAGGTAATGCGCCAGCGTATGATAGAGCTGATCTGAAGGTGAACTCATTGCACCTTTCATTTCATTAAACACAACACCTTTGTAAACCGGTTCACCATTTTCCAGCTCAATACGGATCCCTTCCTGGGCAAAATCCAATGGATTCAAGTTCGCTGCAAAAGCAGCATCCATATATACTTCTAACAGGTTCTGGAAGTCTTTATCATTCTGGGTTGCAAACGGATAAGCTGTCCAGTCTGCCGCAGTAAAGGCATTCATGAACGTGTTCAGGGAACGGCGAATCATCAGGAAGAATGGATCACGTACCGGAAATTTTTCTGAACCGCAAAGCGCGGTATGTTCAAGAATATGTGCTTCGCCTTTAGAATCCATTGGCTGCGTACGGAAAGCCACTAAAAAGACATTTTCATCGTGATTGGTCGCCAGGTGATAATGAATGGCGCCGGTCACATTATGTTTATATTCAGACACTAAAATGTCTAAAGCTTCAACATGGTGTTGACGTACCAACTGAAACGCAGGATGTACAGTTTGTGAAATGGTTTCAGTGACATCTACAGTCATGCGATCTCCTAATTTTTAGATAAAAAACAACTGATCGCATTATAGCTTTAGTTTTTGTTATTATTCACGCTGAAAACCGATCATTTTGATCGAATTAAGTAAACTTGGTCATTCAGAAAATGAATCACCAAGTTTATGAACCGTATTTGTTAAATTGAAAATCGGCTAGATCAGATATTTAAAGTAATTATAATTCGGATGGTTTTCGACAAACACATAATTTTGCTTCTGGTAAAAGCTCGCCGCCAGTTTGGTTTCAGTATGCAGGCAAAGTGCAGAATAATGCGGACGTGCTAACTGTTCCAGATAAGCCAGTAATTGCTTGCCTACTCCATGCTGGCGATATTTCGGATGTACATAGAAACGACGTACACGGCCAATACGCTCTTCCACACCATCTGGTCCCCATTGCTGGTTCAAACCGCCACAAGCAATCAGCTTGTCTCCATCATAAGCCACAGCAAGATATTCATTATCTTTACTGAAGGAGTTTTTTCCTGTGCGATATTCTTCAACTAATTTCTCAATTAAATCATAGCCTTCCTTTTTTGCCAGAGCAGCAAAAGTTTCGATTTGATCTGGTAATTGCTCGGCTTTTACGATTTTAATATCCATATATACACACTGTCAGAAATTGTAGTCTCGGCTCAACCCGCATTTGCATGAATATGCAGTTACAGGTGATATAACACTTATAAATAAAATCCGCTATTTAAATCAATGGCACGACCGCAGGATTACGAAATTTATCTGCTTTAATTCGACCAAAGTGCGAAATGAATGCCTTACAGCATACCCTAAAACTTTTTGAAAATGATTCAACACCCTATAGCAAACCTGAGCATTCGTGTAAACTTATGACTTTCGTTTTTTGAATGTGACTCTCTGACATGGCAAATGTTGATCTTTTTGCAATTGGTAATGCGCTAATTGACCAGGAATTTAAAGTATCTGACGACTTTTTAACTGCACACAACCTGCAAAAAGGCACCATGCAACTGACTGATGGTGAAACACAAGCTGCGCTGTATGAGAACCTGAAAGCCACGCAAAACTATAAAGGCCAGGCTTCTGGTGGTTCAGCTGCAAACACGACTGTGGCTTTTGCTGCGCTCGGTGGTTCAGCTTTCTATGCCTGCCGTGTCGGGAATGATGGTCTGGGTCAAATCTACCTGGATGGTTTAAATGAAGCCGGCATACAAACCACAACCCGTTCAATCAGTGAAGGGGTTACTGGTACCTGTATGGTACTGGTAAGTCCAGATTCAGAACGTACCATGCATACTTATTTGGGGATCACTGCGGAACTGACTGACGTTCAAATTGATTTCACACCTCTCAAAACTGCAAAATGGCTATATATCGAAGGTTATCTGTCGACTTCAGAGACTGCTCGTCATGCTGTAGAACAGGCACGTACTATTGCCCGTGCCAGTGATGCGAAAATTGCTTTAACCTTGTCTGATCCAGCCATGGTGCAATATGCACGTGCCGGCCTGGACGAAATGATTGCAGATGGCGTAGATCTATTGTTCTGCAATGAACAGGAAGCTTTGATGTACACTGAGACTGAAACGATTGAAGCCGCTTTAGTTAAATTGCAAGAAATCAGCCAACACATTGTCATTACATTATCAGCCAAAGGCGCGTTGATCTGCAATGAAGGTCAAAGCTTTACTGTACCGGGTCGTGCTGTAACTGCAGTTGATACCAATGGTGCTGGTGATGCCTTTGCCGGTGCTTTCCTGTATGCACTGAATGCAGGCCTAGGCTGGAAAGTTGCAGCTGAATTGGCAATTCTGATTTCAAGTCAGGTGGTTTCACAATTTGGCCCACGTCTGGCCATTGCTGACTATGCTGCGTTATTGGAAAACTTCCAAAAGGAATGCGCTTAATGTTTAAAATTTGCATGACCGAAGACATCCCGGAACGTGAAGCACGTTCTTTTGAAACACCAAATGGCGACACCATTTTCATTACTCAACGCGATGGTATGTTCTATGCTTACCAGAACCTGTGTCCACACTTGCAGGTTGAACTGGAGTTTCTGGAAAACCAGTTTCTAGATCGTGATCAGGAATTTATTGAGTGTTCAACCCATGGTGCTTTATTCCTGGTTGAAACCGGAGAATGTATTTCTGGTCCATGTCAAGGTCAAGCACTTGAAAAAGTAGAGATTAACGTGCATTCTGATGGTGGGATTTACCTCACAGAATAACTCTGAAATTGGACGCTACCATGCCGGCATTTTTCGTAGACTATAACTTGATGCCTTTTCATTTAAGTTTATTCGCTGTGATTTTGCTGGGCGTGGTAGAAACCTTAGGTTATTTATTTAAAATTCGCCCGACGAAATTTTTGAAACAGATTTCCCCTTTCTACTTCCGCAATCTCGACCTGCTTAATGTTAAATTTTCGAAAATTTTAATTGTATTTTTCCTGCTGATGAATTTCAGTGTTGCCGGTTATGTGCTGCAACTGCTGATCTATTCTCAAGAACAGGAATTTCTACCGGCGTATTACCTGATTATTCCTGCGCTGATTATTGCGATTTTCTTTACAGTATTTATGATTCACTGTCTGGATCAGGTGATTCCACCTAAATACAAAAAACATCATGTCAATCTGATTGGCCGTCTGGCAACCATTTCCAGTGGTAATGCCCGTCCCGGATTTTCAGCTCAAGCCCGCGTAAGGGATGAATTTGGTCAGCTACATTATGTGCAGGTCGAGCCGGAATTTGGTGAGCTGGAATTTCAATCTCAGATTATTTTGATACGTCTGCGCAAATCACATTATGTGGCCAAAAAAATCAGCAAATCTAATCGTCTGTTTAGCCTGGATTTGGAACACTCATAATTTATAAAAATACAAAAAAACCCGGCATTTATAGCCGGGCTTTTTTTAAAGAAATTTCATTTAACGCTTTAAGAAACCTGAAACCATATTCAGGACATTCTGAATATCATTATTGGCTTCCTGCTTGCTGGTTTGCTCACCCTGCGGAGTTAATGAATCAATTATCTGCGGTAAGACTTTAGAAATAGCACTATATACATCTTGCTTTGGGGCATGCACCTGCTCAGCCACCTGTTCTACTTCCTGATCATCAAATAATAGCTGTAACTGCTGGTTATCCACGGGCGCATTCTCACCAGGACCTGTAGACACCCAGTCATCAACCTGACTGTTTAAGCCTTGACCTTTAAGCTTATCCAGTGCTCCCTGTAAACCACCCTGCTTTTGAATCCAGGCAAGTACCAATGGCAATACGGCAATAAGTAAGGTCTTGGTTCCACCTGCTCCGAATCCTGATGATCGAGGTTGCTGATGCGTCTGCTGATTTGGCTGCTGCTGTGGCTGACCAGCACCACCCAGTTGACTCAGTACAGAACCTAAAATCTCGCCCAAGCCGCCTTGCTGGGATTGACCAGTTTGATGCGTATTACCCGGATTTAACTGTCCAAGTACGGTACCAAGAATTCCACCCAACCCACCTTGTGACTGTTGCGACTGGTTTTGGGATTGATGCTGATTGGTATTCTGCTGTTGCTGACTACCGCCTAAGGCCTGCTTGGCCAGCATCTCTACAATATTACTGAGGTTTGTCATACTGCTTATCCTGTCAATCTTTCTTACAGCATACGTGCTGAACAGAAGGTTGAAATGGATGAATATGTTAATATTTGCAATGAAATTTAGTAGATTTTTTCCTTACCAGCGGAACTTATTCCAATTTTCCGGATTGGCCCAGAATTTGGAATTAAACCAGTCTGGTACATGCTTATAAGTCAGAATATTAAATTGCCATAGGGCAAAGTCGGCTTTATGTGTTGTTTTATCAATAAGTTGGGTTAGTCCTAAAGAACGGAGTAGTTTCTCATCCTGCAAACGGCTTACTACGACCAAACGTTTTGCAAATAAGTCACGCAGCTTGACCAATATCTGACTGATCAATTGATCTGATAACTCACTCGTTTCAGGTGTATCTAGCATCACTACTCCCAGATCATAACGTTGCTGAAAAGGCAGACTTAAAAAGTCAGATACGCTAAAATAATGCCATTGAATGGACTGATTAAACTTGATTTGGGTCAAATCCTGACCAATACAAATCGCAGTTTTTATGGGCTGTTCCTGCGCAAAATCGTCTAGCATCGAAGTGATGACATTCTGTTCAGCCATAACAGCATCCTTATGATTTAAGTGAGTAATTTATATGGAACTTCAAGGCATTTGCCATAAAATGCATGCCGGTCTCAAGAACCTTAGTGTAACTGATCAAGATATACACAGGGCAAATGTTGAATATAAATTCATATTAGATCGTTCAGAAATTGATCTTCCATTTAGTCTGGGTCAAGAAATCGAGATCGAATGGACCGGTAATATCTACTGCGTGTCTTGTGGTACCAAAACATCAAAATCATTTTCTCAAGGTCACTGCTTCAAATGCTTTAAAACCAAAGCATCTTGTGACATGTGTATTATGAAGCCTGAGAGCTGCCATTATCATTTGGGTACTTGCCGTGAAGACACCTTTGCGCATGAAGTATGCTTCCAGCCTCATATTGTATATTTAGCCAATTCCAGTGGACTTAAAGTCGGAATTACCCGTGTCAACCATATGCCAGGACGCTGGCTGGATCAGGGTGCAACGCAAGCCTTACCCATCATGAAAGTAGGTTCTCGTCGTCTTTCAGGTCAAATGGAAGTCATGTTCGGCACCCGGGTTGCCGATAAAACTGATTGGCGCAAACTGCTTAAAGGTGAAGCTGAGCCCCTTAACCTGATTGATATCCGTGATCAGCTTCTGGATGAATTCGAACCGCAAATTACCAATATTCGTGATGAATTCAGCATGAGTCTGGACTTTAATGAAAATGTCGAAATTCTGGAGCAAGAACGCCCACGCGAGTTTATTTATCCGGTAGAAAGCTATCCTGAAAAGATCAAATCACATAATCTGGATAAAACCCCAGTGATCCGTGGCAAATTACAAGGTATCAAAGGCCAGTACCTGATCCTGGATACCGGTGTTATTAATATCCGTAAATATACCGGCTATGAAATTAAGGTTCGTGCTGAGTAAATCGAACTATTTAAAAAAGCGGGATAAAATGTCCCGCTTTTTTATTTACTCATCAGGGAATTTACTACCAAAATTTAAAACACATTTCAGTATTTCAATGCCTCCTTGACTCTAAAGATGGCGCTCTTATAGAGCAAAAACTTTCCCAGAAAATAAAAAAACCGGCTCGAAAGCCGGTTTTTTTTAAAGGAAAATCTGTTATTTGATTTTCGCTTGCGATTTCAGATAACGCGTATAATCATCAAATTCTTGCTGACCACGTAACTGGGCATAAAGTTTTGCCAGTTCAGTACGCTGTTCTTCGCTTAAGACATCAATCGGATTCTTCTTCACTTCAGATACAGCAACTACTACCAGCTCATTAGGCAAGCTTGCAGTCGTCACAGACCAGAATCCAGCTTTAGGTGCTTTCAGGCTAAATGCTGCACGCTGTACATCACGTTTTAGCAAGCCTTCAGCACGGGTATAGATACCCGCATCTTCAAACACCAGATTACCTTTTGCTACAGAAGCAGCAGGTTTGGTCTTAAACTCATCCAATGATTTCTGAATCTGGGCTTTTGCAAGAGCTCGCGCTTTTTCTTCAATCAATTCTGCTTTAACACGTGGTTTCGCTTCCGCCAGTGATTGCTCACCTGCTGCATGGTAATCACGCACTTTCACCCAAGCTACATCACCGTTTGCCAACTGTATGCTAGATGATACATTACGGTCACCATTCTTCACATCGTCATTGAACAGCTTCACTTTCACATTGGCATCACTGAGTAATGGATCCCGTGTAGACAATGTCACGCCTTTGGCTGATTGTACGCGAACACCTTTAACTTCTTGTGTTACCACATCCAGTGAGTCACTGCTGACCACCATATCATTCAGGCTATTCACAGTATCAGAGAATGCATTTGATTTTTTAGAAGCCAGCACCTCTTCAGTCAGACGTGCTTTTTGTGATTCAAATGATAGCACAGCTACATCAGGTGCCTGTACAGCAATGATGTGATAACCATAATCTGTTTTCACGGGTGCAGAAACCTGACCAGATTGTAATGAAGCAACAGCTTTATCAAAAGCATTACCGAACACACCCGCTTCATAAACTGCGATTGCACCGCCTTTGGCCTTAGATTCAGGATCTTCTGAATACTGAGCTGCAGCCTGAGCAAATGTTGTACCCGCCTTGATCTTAGCTGCTACATCTGTTGCGAGTTTTTGCGCTTCAGCTTCAGAACGGTTATCCGCAGTGATCAGGATATGTTTCACTTCTGGCTTAGCAGTCGATTTTTGCGCCGCGACAAAACTGTTATAGGCATCTTGTAGTTCGGCATCGGTTACCGTAACAGCAGCGGTATTAATATCACCCGCTTTTAAAACTACGTAATCTACATCCACACTTGTTGGCTGCTTGAATACAGTCTTATGCTTTTCATAGTAAGCTGCAATTTCTGCATCAGTCACCTTAACGTTTTTCTTGTAGTTCTCAAGATTAACACTGGCAATATGCACATGACGCTGTTCAGTCTGCAAGTCAGCAATCTGCTGAATTTCCAGTTTACTAACCAATGGATAGTCAATAAATGTAGATGACAACATTTTAAGAGCATGGTCAGTGCGCAGGCTTGCAATCAGCTGCTGGCTGTTCATGCCTACAGAGCGCAAATAGTTTTCATAGAGCGCATTTGAAAATTGACCATTTTGCTGGAAACTCGGTTGCTGAGCAATCATTTGCTCAATTTGCTGATCACTGAGGCTGATGCCCAGGTTTTCAGCTTGTTGTAGCAAAACTGTACGTGCAACCAGCGTATCCATAGCTTTTTGATCAATGAATGCCTGATTTAATAATGTTTCATCGCCATTGGCATAACTGAGATATTGTTCTTTGAATGATTTTGTCAGAGATTCCAATTCTTTTTTAGAGATATCTGTGCCATTTACCGTCTTGGCTGTATCTTTGTTCCCACCACTAAAATATCCTTCAATACCTACAAGCGCTAAAGGGGTCAAAAACAGAACGAGCAAGACCTTGCCCAGCCAACCCTTAATAACTTTACGAAAAGATTCCATAAGTATTCCAATATTTTATTTGCATGGGATTTTACCCGAAAAAACCCACTGAATGAATGTGTTAATCCTGACTATTTAATTAATCAATAAAAAAACGCGCCTAGTGAGGCGCGTTTGGTTGCTGTTGGCGATTAAGCTACAGCGTCTTTCAAGCCTTTACCAGCTTTGAAGCTAGGTACTTTGCTTGCTTTGATTTCTAGCGTAGCACCAGTTTGTGGGTTACGGCCAGTACGTGCAGCGCGTTCTTTAACGCCGAAAGTACCAAAACCAACGAGAGTAACTGTATCACCTGATTTTAGCGCTTCAGTAACAGAAGCAATTGTAGCATCTAAAGCCTTACCAGCGTCAGCCTTAGATAATCCCCCTTTCTCTGCAATTGCATCAATTAATTCTGATTTATTCATGAAAATTACGTCCTCTTAATATCGTTTATTTAAGGTCCAAGAATTTGTTTAAATTGCCATAGCGACTTTATAACAATGGTTTAGGGCTAAACGCAATACTCTTCGACCTCTTTTTTTTTAAAAAATAAGCGAAAAAAACATTGAATAATGAATAAAGTCACTTTCGTTGTGATTTTTTAGACAATTCATCCTGTATTTTCCCCTGTTCTTCCATCAACTGATCGACTTTAGCATGCAGCTGCAGGATCAGTTTTTCTAGATGCTGTACGTCCTTCAGCGTCACTAATCCTATACGATTCAAGGAATGATGAACAGAGTGATCAATTAATTTTTCAACTTTATCTTTGGTATCTGTGACAGACTCTTTGGCCTTTTCTGAGACTTTTTCGACAGTTTGGTCGGCAATGTCAGTCGTTTTGGATTCAAGCTCTTCTCCCACCTTGACCAAAGAGTCGAATAATTTATTGCCTTCTTCTTCGGCACGAGAGAATGCACCCAGTCCAGCCAGCCAGATTTGTTTGGTATATTTTCGAAAGTCGAGGACCGACTTACGCTCTGATCCTGATCTCGACTTAGCTTTTGATGTTTTTTGTTCTGTTTCCGGAATTGCATCCTGTGCCGCTTCAGATTTGTCCATGTGCACGCCTCCTGATTATTTTCTATGCAAATTTTATATAGAAATCTACAAAATTACAGCATATTAGCAAATTTAATACTTGCCAGTTTTGCTAAACTGTTCTACAAAGCAATTTATTTCATGTTTTAAGTTTAATCCCTGAAATATCAATTAGGCAGGATGCTTTATATTTCAAATTTTTCAGGAAAGGATTGGTTGTATCTATGAGCGAATCGCAGCAAAGTCAAAAGCAGCCGCACTTATTGCTGACAATGACTTTAATTGTTTTAGAAACGATTTTCACTTTTATTCTAAAACATGATCGCGTTGTTGCATTACAAGCTAAAAAGTTTATTGATGAAAATATTGCTATTAAGATTAATAGTTATATTCCTTATTTCGACTTTTATGTGCAGTTTACCGATAAGGGTCTGCTATTTGACCATAAAGCGCCAAATAAAATCATTGACCTTGATGTGCGTACTAATCTGTCCGATCTGATCAAAATCTTTATTTTTGGCAATCGTCGCAGCATTAAGGCTATGCGTATTGATGGCAATCAGATCCTGAAAGACGAATTCCGTGATCTGCTGACCCTGTTTGCCCTGCCGAAACTGCTTGCTGACTGGAAACAGTGGCTGTATGAACCAAGAGACGAGTCTGAAGTCGTTACTTCACGTAATCGTCTGGCCCCACTTCTAGATAAAATTGACCAGCAACGTTCTAAAATTAATACCCTGCAAGTGGAAGTTAAGCAGTATGAAAACCGGATTCGACGCATGCAACGTCGTCAGAAGCAAATTAATATAATCTTTGGTCTTATTACCGTAGGTTTAATTACGTTATTAGTATATAATTGGCTTGCTTAATAAAGCCTTCTTTTTGGTACGATTTAACGTTTCATTTTGCATAATAAAAAAACTTGACTATTTTAGTCAGGATTCTTAAAATCGACACATCTAGTCTAACCATGTGTATCGAATCATGCGCTTAACCACTCGCGGTCGCTACGCAGTGACTGCTCTTCTTGATCTAGCTTTGCAGCCAACTGAACAAACGATCACGCTTGCTGAAATTGCAGCTCGTCAAACTATTTCCGTTGCCTATCTTGAGCAGTTATTTGCGAAACTAAAACGTCATGGCTTAGTTTCAAGTGTCCGTGGTGCCAATGGTGGTTATCATCTGGCGCGTAATGCTCAAGACATCACTGTGTTAGAAATCATTGAAGCTGTAAACGAAACTGTTGATGCCACTCGCTGCGACCATAAAGGCAATTGCCAGAATGGTGCGATGTGCTTGACTCACGATTTATGGCAGGAACTCTCCCACCACATTGCCGATTATCTCGCAAAAATCTCGCTTGCTGACCTCGTAGCACGTGACAACGTTCAAACCGTTTCACTTCGCCAAAATTCAGCATCTTTTGATTCAGCTCTTTTATCGGTTACAGGTATTTGACATGAAACGTCCGATTTATCTTGACTATGCAGCAACCACTCCTGTAGACCCTCAAGTTGCAGAACGCATGATGGAATGCTTAACTTTCGAAGGTACCTTCGGTAATGCTGCATCTCGTTCACATGCATACGGCTGGCAAGCGGAAGAAAAAGTTGAATACGCACGTGAACAGGTAGCTAACCTTATCAAAGCTGACCCACGTGAAATCGTATGGACTTCTGGTGCGACTGAATCTGACAACCTTGCCCTAAAAGGTGTAGCTCAGTTCTATGCATCTAAAGGTAAACACATTATTACGTCTAAAATTGAACATAAAGCAATTTTGGATACATGCCGTGAGTTAGAGTCTGAAGGCTTTGAAATTACTTATCTGGAACCACAACCAAAAACTGGTTTGATTACACCAGACATGGTTGAAGCTGCAATTCGTCCAGATACCATTCTTGTTTCCCTGATGATGGTAAACAACGAAATTGGTACCGTAACGGATGTTGCTGCAATTGGTGAAATCACTCGTGCCAAGAAAATTTTCTTCCACGTAGATGCTGCCCAGGCTGCAGGTAAAGTTGAAATCGATCTTTCTCAACTGAAAGTCGACTTGATGAGTTTCTCTGCACACAAAATCTATGGTCCTAAAGGTATCGGTGCCCTTTTTGTACGTCGTAGCCCACGTGTACGCCTGAAAGCACAAATGCATGGTGGCGGTCACGAACGTGGCATGCGTTCTGGTACGCTTGCGACTCACCAGATCGTAGGTATGGGTGAAGCATTTGAACTTGCAGGTAAAAACTTGCATTCTGAACAAGCGCGTTTACGTGTACTTCGTGACAAACTTTGGAATGGTTTACGTGACCTTGAACAGGTATTCCTGAATGGCCACGAAACTTATAACGTTGCGAACTACCTGAACGTGAGCTTCAACTTTGTTGAAGGTGAATCACTAATGATGGCTCTGAAAGATGCAGCAGTATCTTCAGGTTCAGCATGTACCTCTGCAACACTAGAACCGTCTTATGTTCTACGTGCATTGGGCCTATCAGACGAACTTGCACACAGCTCAATCCGCTTTAGCTTTGGTAAATACACCACTGAAGAAGATATTGATCATGTACTTGAAGTCACTAAAGCTGCTGTTGAGAAGTTACGTGAACTTTCTCCGCTTTGGGATATGTACAAAGAAGGTATCGACCTTTCTACAGTTGAATGGGCTGAACACTAATCTTGTATCGAAGATAACAGCATTTATGTTGTTATCTCATTGATAAAAGTTTTTTAATCCCCATATTTAATATTAGGCTGACCCCGAGGTTTGGAGAAGCAACATGGCTTATAGCGAAAAAGTAATTGACCATTACGAAAACCCACGTAACGTTGGTGTTTTAGACAAAAATGCAGAAAACGTAGGTACAGGCATGGTGGGTGCACCAGCATGTGGCGACGTGATGCGTCTTCAGATTCAAGTGAATGATGAAGGTGTAATCGAAGAAGCACGTTTTAAAACTTACGGCTGTGGTTCAGCAATTGCATCTAGCTCACTGGTAACCGAGTGGCTAAAAGGCAAAACTCTGGACGAAGCTCAAGCGATCAAGAATATTGATATTGCAACTGAACTTGCTCTTCCTCCAGTAAAAGTACACTGTTCTGTACTTGCTGAAGATGCCATTAAAGCTGCTGTAGAAGATTATCGTAGCAAAAAAGTGAAAGCTTAATTGCTGACGTGTATTTTTGAAGAAAGATTAACGGAGTTTTCATGATCCATTTAACTGAAAATGCTGCAACTCATATCAGCAATTACCTGAAAAATCGTGGTAAGGGTGAAGGCATTCGCGTTGGTGTGAAAACTTCAGGCTGTTCTGGTCTGGCTTATGTGCTTGAATTCGTCGATGACGCTGATACACATGATGAAGTATTTGAACAGTTTGGTGTTAAAGTTTTCGTTGACCCGAAAAGCCTGGTTTATCTCGAAGGTATGGAGATGGACTACGTAAAAAATGGTCTGAACGAAGGCTTCGAATTTAACAACCCGAACAAAAAAGGTGAATGTGGCTGCGGTGAATCCTTCACTATATAAGGCTTAATCATTAGCGTACATTTATCCTTGCAGCATTAAAACAGTGTCATCTACACTGTTTTAATTGCATTTAGGCAGTAGTTTTTAGCTGTACATTGCAGTTAATTTGCATATTAATCGTGGATCCAATCTCCCATGAATCATTTTGAGTTGTTCAACCTCCCTGTCGCACTTGATATTGATTCAGCTGCTTTAAAAGCTGAATTTTTAAAGTTACAGCAACAATATCACCCAGATAAAGCTGCAGACAAAGACCAGGCCCTGATCAAATCAAGTGAAATCAATCAGGCATATAAGGTGTTGTCGGCTGTGGATAGTCGCGCTGCTTACTTACTTTCATTGAAAAAACAGGATTATCATTTGGATCAGTCCATCAGTGATTTTGAGTTCCTGCAAGATGCGCTTGAAATTCGTGAGCAGCTTGATGATGCAGCTTCAGCAGAAGATTTATCTTCCCTAAAAGTTGAAGTTCAACAGTGGATTGATGGTCTGGTGCGTGAATTCAAAATAGATTATGAAGAGGAAGACTGGGCTGAGGCTCGCGATACTGTGCGTAAACTGCGCTTCTTTGTCAAAGTCATGGCCGATATTGATAAAGCGGAAGACCGCTTCCTCGATGACGACAGCTTTGACCTCGATGACGATTTTTAATTTCTCTCTTTAATATTTAACGTGCAAAGGATGTAACACTATGGCTCTCTTGCAGATTGCAGAACCAGGTCAATCAAGTGCACCGCATGAACACCGCATTGTGATTGGTATCGATTTAGGCACCACCCATTCTTTGGTCGCCACGGTTCTTTCAGGTAAAGCCAAAGTACTTAATGATGAACAAGGACGTGTGTTACTTCCTTCTATCGTTCATTATGCAGAGCAAAGCACTCAGTACGGCTATGAAGCTGCACCATTCATAATGACCGACCCAAAAAATACCATCGTTTCTGTAAAGCGTTTCATGGGTCGTTCTCAAGCGGATATTAAATTCCAGCACCCGTATACCTTAGTGGGTGAAGCGAATGAAATGCCAGCGTTTGAAACAGCTCAAGGTCGTAAAACACCCGTCGAAATTTCAGCACAAATCTTAAAACAGCTGAAAGACCGTGCAGAAGCAAGCTTGAAAAATGAGATTAATGGCGCTGTTATTACAGTTCCTGCATATTTTGATGAAGCACAGCGTCAAGCAACACGTGACGCAGCACAGCTTGCTGGCTTAAATGTTTTACGCTTGTTAAATGAACCGACTGCAGCAGCGGTTGCTTATGGTTTAGATCAAGAATCAAATCTAAGCACAGATCGCAACTATGTGATCTATGACCTAGGTGGTGGTACTTTTGACGTATCTATCCTGCGTTTCTCGCAAGGCGTATTCGAAGTATTAGCGACTGGTGGCCATACTGCTCTGGGTGGTGATGACCTGGATCGTCTGATTCTAAAATGGGCCAAGAAACAGCTGAATATTGAAACCCTCAATGATGCTGAATATGCACATTTCATTACAGCTGCGCGTAAAGCCAAAGAAGCGCTTTCTGATGCAGAGTCTGTAGAATTAAAACTGCTGGATCATGTCTTAACATTAGATCGTCCAACGTTTGAAGAAATCATTAAAATTGCACTGGATAAAACGATTAGCGTTTGTAAACGTGTAATGCGTGATGCCAAACTGGAACTGGATGATATTCAAAATGTTGTTCTGGTAGGTGGTTCTACCCGCTCCTATGCCGTTCAGAAAGCAGTGCGTGAAGTGTTCAATCAAGAACCTCTATGTACCATCAATCCGGATGAAGTAGTTGCAATTGGTGCCTCGATTACTGCGAACCAATTGATTGGTAATTCAACCGACGGTTCATTGTTATTAGACGTAACACCATTGTCTCTAGGTCTTGAAACCATGGGTGGTCTGGTAGAGCGTCTAATTTCACGTAATACCGCGATTCCTGTGGCACGCCGTCAAGAATTCACCACCTATCAAGATGGTCAGACCGCGATGTTGATCCATGTAGTTCAGGGTGAACGTGATCTGGTGGAGCATTGCCGTAGCTTGGGTCGCTTCGTACTGCACGGTATTCCCCCAATGACTGCAGGTCAGGCACGTATTGAAGTGACTTTCCAGGTGGATGCTGATGGTCTATTAACCGTAGCTGCGCAAGAAACCACGTCTGGCGTGAAAGCACAGATCGATATCAAGCCATCTTATGGTTTATCGAGCGAAGATACAGAGCGTTTACTGCTTGAAGGTTATAAATTTGCTGAAGAAGACAAAAACCTGCGTCATCTTCAGGAAACTAAAGTTGAAGCACAACGTGAACTTGAAGCACTTACTCAGGCCCTGAAAATGGATGCGGCGTTGTTAAGTGAACAGCAGCTTACTGATCTGCAAGCTGCTCAAGCCAAGCTTGAACAAGAGCTGCAAGGTACAGATATCAAAGCGATTGAATCTGCCGTAGAACAGCTTAAAATACATAGTGATGCATTTGCAGCTGCTCGTATGAACCAGCATATCGATGCAGCACTGAAAGGTACTAAACTCGACGACTGGTCAAACTCAAACTAATTTAAGGTAAAGACTATGCCACGTATTAAAGTTCTTCCACATGCGCAAATTTGCCCTGAAGGTGCTGAGTTTGAAGTTGAACAAGATGCCAATTTATGTGAAAGCCTGCTAAATAACGGGATCAAGATTGAACATGCTTGCGATATGTCATGTGCATGTACCACATGTCACGTGATTGTACGTCGTGGCTTTGACAGCCTGGAAGAAATGAATGATGTTGAAGCAGATCTGTTAGACCGTGCATGGGGCCTTGAGCCTGATTCACGTTTGTCTTGTCAGGTCAAAGTGGTGGACGAAGATCTGGAAGTTGAAATTCCCAAATACACCATCAACCACGCTTCAGAAAATCACTAAGTGATTTTCATAAAAAAACCACGCTCAAGCGTGGTTTTTTTACATCTGATCTTTATGGTGATTGTTTTTTCTTAACTCGCACGACTGGTCTTTTTTTCTGATTGATCTGACCTGATTTCATATTCCTGCTTCTCAGTCTCTTTTTCTAATACCACAGGTTCTGCTGTACTCGCTGGTAGATGTTCAATGACTTCATCTTCAAGTTTTAACTTTACAATACCTTGTGAATTGGTCATCTTCTGCTGGGTCTGAATCCGCTTAATCATATTTTCAAGCACATTGACCAGTTTAGGATATTCGTAGTTCTGTACTTCATCCAGATTAAGTAACAGATGGAAACCTTTATATTCGTAGTCAAACCAGCGTTGATAATCAATTTTCTCTGAAGTAAATCGCTCCATTACTTGCCAAGTACGTACTGGCTCTTTAATCCCCTTCAGGAATACTGGTTTTTTTCCTGCACAAAGATAGTCATTCTTGATAAGTGTATGGGTATCTTCAGAAATCAGGATTTCATCTACTTCAGCAGCACATTGTAATCGTGCTGCCAGGTTGGCATCCCGTCCCACAATCGTATAAGCCATACGGTGATTAGCGCCATAATTGCCAACGTGGCAATAACCCGTCGAAATACCCATACGGATATGTAGCGGTGGATAGCCCATTTTCACCCAGCGTTCACGCAGGATTTTCATCTGCTGACGCATGGCAATCGCCATATCCAGACAGTTTTTAGCATCCTGCTCAACACCATCAGAATGCGGATCACCGAAAAAGATCAGGATCGCATCACCCATGAATTTATCTACCGTGCCTTCATAGTGCTTGGCGATTTCTGTCATGTGACTGAGATAGTCATTCAGCAGGAAGGCCAAGTCATCTGGAATCAGCGTTTCAGAGAGTTCCGTAAAACCCTGAATATCGGAAAAAAATACGGTAAGTTTCTTACGTTTATATTCAATCTTGGCTTCAGACTCACCTTTCATAATTGATTGCCACAGCTGCAAGGGTGCATAACGGCTCAGCTGGTTGGCAAATTCCATATAGCGGTTCATCTGATCATAATAATGGTTCTTTTTCTGCGCCATAAAACGTGCACGCGTGGTTTGATAATAATTACCTACACCAAAATAAGTCACCAGACAAAGGAAGCCCAAAACCGTCAACTCATTGCTGGTTGGCTGAAAATATTCACCAAAACCAAAGATAAAAATATTGCAGAAATAAAAAATGGCAATACCGATCAGGCTTGCCAATGAGAACGTCAAAAATGAAATTTTGTTACTGATTGCAGTATACAACAATGCGACCAGTCCCAATAAAGACAGTACCAGACTCATATGCATTGCAGAAAGAATGACTGCAATTACAGCAATGTCGAGCACAAAGAAGACATTACGCTTGATACTGGTGTTGTAGCGATAGATGAGCCAGCGCGACAGCTTCGGCAGAGCCAGTATAATCGCAAGAAAGAAAAACGGGATAAAAATCTGGTACTGCGTATCAGGATCTGTATAGTGAAAAACGACGATGACCAGCGACAGCATGATATATCCCATCAGTCGATGGAAATATTCAAACTGTTTCGGCTCTTTATGTACCCAATCGTCTATTTGCACTCAGTTGCTCCTTGCAGCACTGTATAATTTACAGGCCTGATTGCAGCATGGGATCAGATTAATCCATACGCCAGTCGAATGGCATATCTCCCTGACCACGTAGAGCCAGCATTAACGTCTGACGCATATGAGCAAGAACTTCACTGCTATAAGGAACCGCAGGAGTTCCCCACACTGGTTTTGGCCAAGCCACATCGTTCTGGTAACGAACTACATGATGAAAATGCAGCTGTGGAACCATATTACCTAATGCAGCCACATTCATTTTGTCTGCACGGAATACACGCGCAAGCTGACTAGACAACCAGCTTGATTCACGCAGGAACTGTTCCTGGTCGGCCTGGCTAAGTTCATATAATTCTGTAATGCCCGGCACACGTGGAATCAGGATTAACCACGGAAATTGCATATCATTCATCAAACGACATGTTGATAAAGGAAAGTCGCCTACAAAAAACGTATCTTGAGCAAGTTGAGGATGCAAACTAAACATATCTTTATAAATGATGCAAAATTAGAATGATGGCTAATACTAACATATCCAGTGCTAGCTGAATATTGTGAGCAATGTGTTTAAATACAAATTTGGATGATTTGTTATGAACTCGGTCACAACTCAGACTTTACCGAATCACACAAATTAATCAAGACTTTCTTTCCATTGAGGGGTGACTTCGCCATCGATTTAAAAGAATGGTCAGAATTCCTTTTCTGACCCATTTTTTAAAACCTTTTTAATGCAGCTCTTTCAGCAGGCTATCCAGCAAATCGTTTAAAAACTGAATACGTTTCTGATAGTCTTCGAGCATGACCATGACTTTCAGACGTTGCCCGCCATTCATCCGGAAATAGGTCGGATGTTTCTGCATCATCTGGATAATACTCATGGCCTGCACTGGCGTATCCGGAGCAAATTCGATATGCCCGCCCTGACCGCCAATGTCGATTTTGGTAATGCCCAGCTGTTCTGCTTTCAGACGAAGCTGATGTACTGCAAATAGCTGCTTCACTGGCTGTGGTGGAATACCAAAACGGTCAATCAGCTCCATACGGATATTGTCGAGTTTGTCTTGGGTATCGGTATTACTGATACGTTTATAGAACAGCAGACGCTGATGTACATCCCCCAGATAGTCATCCGGAATCAAGGCTGGCATATGCAGATTAATTTCTGCCGTTAAAGATAATGGTGCATCAAAGTTCGGTGTCTTGCCCTTTTGAATGGCTTTGGTGGCTTTTTCCAGCATTTCCATATACAGGCTATAACCTATCGCCTGCATCGAACCACTTTGCTGTTCACCCAAGAGTTCACCTGCACCCCGGATTTCCAGATCTTCGGTTGCCAGCATAAAACCCGCGCCCAGATTTGAAGCCCGTTGAATCGCATCCAGGCGTTTTTCAGCATCGCCTTTTAAACCTTTGATCGATGGAATCAAAAGATAAGCATACGCCTGGTGATGGGAACGACCAACACGCCCCCGCAACTGGTGCAACTGGGCCAGCCCCAGCTTATCCGCACGTTCAATAATGATAGTATTGGCACTCGGCACATCGATCCCGGTTTCAATAATGGTCGAGCACACCAGAACATTATATTCCTTGTGATAGAACTGCTGCATGACCTGCTCCAGTTCACGTTCACGCATTTGCCCATGGGCAACAATGACACGCGCTTCTGGTACCAGTTCACGTAGGCTTTCTGCAGCACGGTCAATGGTATCCACTTCGTTATGCAGGAAATAAACCTGACCACCACGCAGCAATTCACGCAGAATCGCCTCTTTAATGGTGTCATTGGTCTGTTCCTGCACAAAGGTTTTTACTGCCAGACGACGTGCTGGTGGTGTCGCGATGATTGAAAGATCACGCATACCACTAAAAGCCATATTTAGGGTACGGGGAATTGGTGTTGCGGTCAGGGTCAACATATCTACATCAGCACGTAGAGCTTTAATACGCTCTTTGTCGCGCACCCCGAAACGATGTTCTTCATCGACAATCATCAGGCCAAGATTCTTGAACTGGACATTTTCTTGCAAAATTTTATGTGTACCAATCACAATATCCACTTTGCCTTCTGCCAGGTCGTCAATCGTTTTAGTATGTGCCTTAGAAGAACCGAAACGTGACAGTACTTCAATGCGTACTGGCCAGTCCGCAAAGCGGTCTTTAAAGGATTCATAGTGCTGTTGTGCTAACAAAGTGGTTGGGACCAGAACTGCGACTTGACGGTTATTCTGCACCGCCACAAAAGCAGCACGCATTGCGACCTCAGTTTTCCCAAAGCCTACATCACCACAAACCAGACGATCCATTGGTTTGGCCTGCTGCATGTCATATAAAGTTGCTTCAATGGCATTGGCTTGATCTAACGTTTCTTCATAGGCAAAACTGCTGGCAAACTGCATATACAGGCTTTGATCCAGCTCAAAACTAATCCCGGGCTTGGATGAACGTCGTGCCTGTATATCTAGTAATTCGGCTGCGACATCGTGAATCTGTTCCAGTGCCTTACGTTTTGCTTTGCTCCAGGCATCTGTTCCGAGCTTATGTAGTGGTGCCAGATCAGGATCACCACCACTATAACGGCTGATCAGATGCAGATTGGTAACTGGTACATACACCTTGGCATCATCGGCATAATCCAGTTGCAGGAATTCATGGTCCTGATCGTCAATACTCAAGGTAATCAGGCCGGCATAACGCCCTACGCCATAATCAATATGTACAACTGGGGCACCAATGGTCAGCTCGGTCAGACTGCGAATCAGGAATTCTTCGGATACTTCCTGTTGACGCTTGCGACGGCGCTGTACCACCCGATGTTCATAGAGCTGGTTTTCCGAAATCACAGCGATACGATCAGTCAAAACCAGACCACGTTCTAAAGGTGCACTGGTAATGGCAATCGCATGTAATGATGCGACAAATGCATCAAAATTCTCAACAGTCGGGATATCCCCCAGACTTGGACGCAGTGCATCTTTTAGAGTTTCTCGGCGACCTGCACTTTCAGCCACGAGTAGAACAGGATGATTAGCTGCATCGATATATTTTTTAACTTCGATGAATGGCTTTTCCCGTTTCGGATCGACCGGCAGTCGTGGCGGTGTCTGAGTATCCAGATTTATCACACCCGCTTTTTCATCAAAAACATCTTGAGAGGCAATAATGCGACCAAACTGGTTCAATTGTTCCAGCACAAGATTAGTCTGGATAAACAGCATTTCCGCAGGCAGAATTGGCTGATCCACATTATGACGGCGATCCTCATAACGACGTACCACTTCAGCCCAAAACTGGTTTAATGACTCTTCCAGACCGCGATCTGTAATGACAATGCCATTCTTTGGTAAGTATGAAGCCAAAGTGCTGTAAGCTTGCATCGCTTCTGCACTAAAGAAAAGTGGCATGTAAAATTCAATACCGGGCGAAGCAATACCATCCATGACATCTTGATACATCGGGTTTTTCTTGGGATTTGCTGTGGGGAACAGCTCACCATAACGGTCCCGGAAAGTGGCGCGCCCTTCTTTCAGTGGAAATTCTTGTGCTGGTAATACGGTAAATTGTTCTAAAGTTTGCGTAGTGCGCTGGGTTTCCGGATCAAAAAATTTCAGCGTTTCAATTTCATCATCAAACAGGTCAATCCGGATCGGTGCATCCTGACCAGAGGCATAAATGTCCATGATGCTGCCGCGGACTGCAAATTCACCATGGTCATATACCGTATCAACCAGATGGTAACCCGCCTGAATCAGTTTTTTCTTTTGCTGTTCCAGATCAAGCTTTTGCCCGACACGAATATCAAAGTGTTCACCCAATACCCATGAGCTTGGTGCTACACGCTGTGCCAGCGTAGAAGCAGATAACAGCAACACCCCGGTTTGCGGCATATTGGAAAGAATTGCCAGACGTTCAGAGACAATGTCCTGATGCGGAGAGAGACGGTCATAAGGCAAAATTTCCCAGTCTGGAAATATAGTCGGCTTGATGCCATAAAATTCCAGTTCACTTTCCAGCTGACCAAGGTGCTGATTATTGCGTGCCACAATCACAAATAACTGTTTATGCTGCTTGGCAATTTCCTTCAGCAATAATGCTGTGGATGATCCCTGCAGGTTGCCTAACCAGCGTCGTTCACCAGCTTTGAGTTGTTTTAAATTGAGTTGGGAAATTTCTTGTTGGAACATGTATATAGCTTTAAAGTCTAAACAACATGTCCCTTATACTATCACGATGGTATCTGCGCATTTCGTTATTTTTATGCAGTCTTTGCTATCAGGAAAATAATGGTTTCTTTCCACTTCAAATGCTATTTTTTCTCACGCAGAAAATTTCGGTAATAATCATTCAACTTTTTTACGATTACTTTAAATTGCAGCAAGTTTTCTTCAGTATTGCCCAATCTTGAATTAAAACGTTGATTGGCAATTTCCAGATCAATTTTTTCATTAATGATCATGGCTGTAAAATATAATTCTTTCAGATCATCAAATGTTTTCATGCGTCGGTTAGACAGATATTCTAGTCTTTCACCTAACTCTTGATTCAGGTTAATCCCATCTACGATATAGCCAGTTTCTTCGGTATATTGAATATTATTTTCTTCTAGATAAAGCTGTGGAGGAGAAGGTTTATTTGATTTGAATAAAGTGCTGATTTTATCAAACATGCTATGTTCCGAATTCATCGTGGGATTTATCTAGTCTAGATGAAAATACCCCAAATCCACAGACTGGATTTGGGGTAAATGGTTAAAATCAGCACGATCCTATAAATCGTGATTCAAAGCCTTAAGAGCTTCAGGACACTTGTTCTAACTGATTGATCTCACTAGGTACTTCCGAGACCAGATTTTCAAAGGCAAAGATTTGATCTAACTGAGCCTGACTGAGCAGACCCAGCTCCAGTACGACTTGAGGCACAGTTTTATTTTCACGAATACACTGTTTTCCGATTTCATCACACATGGCATGCCCTAGCAGTGGTTCCAGCAAAGTGATAATGCCGATACTGCGCATCACGGCATTTAAACAGTTCTGCTCATTGGCCTGAATACCGGCAATACATTTTTGCTGTAGCGTCTGCATACCGTGGGTCAGCAATTGAATCGATTCATTTAAAGATACCGCGATGACAGGTTCCATGACATTGAGCTGTAATTGTCCAGCTTCTGCCGCCATGGTCACGGTCAGGTCATTGCCAATTACCCGAAATGCAATCTGATTCACCACTTCCGGAATCACTGGATTCACTTTGGCTGGCATGATCGAAGAACCTGCCTGTAATTCTGGCAAGCGGATTTCTGCCAAACCGGTACGTGGTCCAGAACTTAAGAGACGTAAGTCATTACAGATTTTGGACAACTTGACTGCCAGACGTTTCAGGCTGCTAGACAGAATAATGAATACGCCACAATCACTGGTCGCTTCTACATAATCTTCCGCGCCTTTTAAAGGCAGACCAGTAATGTGTGCCAAAGTTTCTACAGCACGCTTGGCATAACCCGTTGGTGTATTTACACCAGTTCCAATTGCTGTTGCACCCAGATTAACTTCCAGCAATAACTGACGCATCTGCTCAATCAGCTTAAAATCTTCTTTTAATAAAGTCGCAAAAGCGCGGAATTCCTGCTCCATAGTCATAGGAACAGCATCTTGCAATTGAGTACGGCCCATCTTGATCACATACTGAAATTCTGTAGCCTTACTATATAAAGTATCAATCAAAGATTTTTGCACATTGAGCAGTTCATCTAAACGTGTATAAGTCGCCAGGCGCAGTGCCGTGGGATAGACATCATTGGTAGATTGCGATGTATTCACATGATCATTCGGATGCAGAATATGATATTCCCCTTTACGATGCCCCATCAGTTCCAGCGCACGGTTGGCAATCACTTCATTGGCATTCATATTGATGGAAGTCCCGGCTCCGCCCTGATAAGGATCCAGTGGAAAAGCATCCTGCCAGTTTTCCGGATGTTGAATCAGCTCATCACAGGCTTGCTGAATGGCTGCACATTGTTGTTCTGAAATTTTCTGAAAATGTAGATTGGTTTGTGCAGACGCTTTTTTAACTTGTGCCAAAGCGCGAATAAAATGTAATTGCTGTCCTACAGTTAAACCTGATATCTGAAAGTTTTCCAGCGCACGTATAGTATGAATTCCATAATAACTATGCTGTGGAATCTGTTTTTTACCCAATAAATCCTGTTCGATTCTGTTCAAGTCAATTTGAAGCATATTGTCCATATTTTTTACTCTTGGCGATGATGCACCTTGATGGTGCTCTTCCACTATGCGCGGAGTGGTCAGAAACAAATAGAAATCTTTTAAGCGATATTTGCAACAAAATATGTCTAGTTCGCATTTGCTGTTAGTTTTGTAACTTTGTGTAATAAAATAACAAAAGTTTAATGATTTTAACTATTTATTAAAAATTAGCTTCTTAGCTCTAAATTAGACTATTCTTGGCTTTATTTAGCCATTTTGAATTCCATACTATTCTATTTAAAAAATCAAATTTACATAAAGCATACATAAAAACTGCTTAACTGTTACAGAGTGTAATTTTTAAACCGTGTTTGAATCACTGCCCTGTGAACGCAGTACAAAAAATCATCCCGGATGATGATGTGCAATATTTAAGGATACTCTGCCTATGAGCTCGCTAAACCCGACACTGATTACTTTTCTGTTTTATATCGTCGCCATGATTGGAATTGGTTTATACGCCTATCGTGCAACGTCCAATTTTGATGAATATATTTTGGGTGGGCGAAGTCTGGGCAGTGTGGTGACTGCACTTTCGGCAGGCGCCTCCGACATGAGCGGCTGGCTGCTAATGGGTCTGCCTGGTGCAATTTACCTGTCTGGCTTGTCTGAAGTCTGGATTGCGATTGGTCTGATTATTGGTGCCTGGCTGAACTGGCTCCTGGTGGCTGGCCGCCTGCGTGCCCACACCGAATACCAGAACAATGCCCTGACATTGCCCGATTATTTTACCAGCCGTTTTTCGGATAAGAAGCGGATTTTACGCTTGCTCTCTGCAATCGTGATTCTGGTGTTCTTTGCGATTTACTGTGCTTCCGGCATGGTTGCAGGTGCACGCTTATTTGAAAGCCTGTTTGGCTGGGATTATACCACTGCACTCTGGCTCGGTGCTGTTGCTACGATTCTGTATGTGTGTATCGGTGGATTTCTGGCGATCAGCTGGACCGATACCTTTCAGGCTGGTTTGATGATTTTCGCCTTGTTAATTACTCCGATCATTACCTATCTGGCATTGGGTGATAATGCTCAACAGGTCGGTACATTGCTTGAAACAGCCCGTCCACATGCATCCAATATGCTGGAAGGTCTGAGTATGGTGGCGATTATTTCAAGTTTGGCATGGGGCTTAGGCTATTTTGGCCAACCGCATATTTTAGTTCGTTTTATGGCGGCAGATTCGGTAAAAACCATTCCCGCTGCACGTCGTATCGGTATGACCTGGATGATCCTGTGTCTGGTGGGTGCAATGTCTGCAGGTTATATCGGAATTGCTTATTTTGCAGCAAATCCTGATTTACCTGCTGCAGCGATCGTGAACCAGAATCCTGAAACAGTCTTTATGGAACTGACCAAAATCCTGTTTAATCCTTGGGTGGCTGGCATCGTTTTGGCTGCAATTCTGGCTGCGATTATGAGTACTTTAAGCTGTCAGCTGCTGGTCTGTTCTACGACTCTTACCGAAGATTTATACAAAGGTTTCCTGCGTAAAAATGCTTCGCAAAAAGAACTGATCTGGGTTGGCCGTGGCATGGTGATTGTGATTTCCCTGATTGCAATTTCCTTGGCAATCAATCCGAACAGCAAAGTTCTTGGTCTAGTGGCTTACGCGTGGGCAGGCTTTGGTGCAGCGTTTGGTCCATTGATCATCTTCTCGCTGTTCTGGCAACGCATGACTCTCAATGGCGCAATTGTTGGCATGGTAGTAGGTGCAGTAACCGTAATTGCCTGGAAAAATTATATGGGCGATACAGGGTTGTACGAGATTATTCCCGGCTTTATTCTGGCAGCGCTTAGCATTGTGATTGTTAGTTTGCTAGATAAAGCTCCAAGTCACGATGTAGTCAATCGTTTTGAACTGGCGAAAGCCGAATATCAAAAAGAAATGGCAGAAATGAAGAAATAGTCTTTCTATTTCAAAAACTAAAAGGGACTTCGTGTCCCTTTTGTTTTATCAGCATTTTATACTTTAGCTTTGGCAGGTACTTTCAGCTTGATCTGCTGGGTTTCCTTAATTACTTCCATCACCGGATAACTGCGGGTTTCTTTTACGCCCGGCAACTGCCACAGAATATCTCCGGAAATTTTACGGAATTCATCCATATTCGCACAGCGGATTTTTACTACAAAATCAAAGCCACCACTGATCATATGACATTCCACGATATCCGGAATATGCTGCACTGCTTCAGAAAATTCTTCTAGTACATTCGGTGTAGTTTTATCCAGCAGTATCTCGACAAAAACTACAAAACCGTTATTCAGCTTGACCGGATTCAGACGGGCTTCATAACCGAGAATAAATCCTTCCTTGGTCAATTTCTGCACCCGTGCCAGTACTGCTGTTGGCGACAGGTTCACCATTTCTGCCAGTTTGATATTGGAAATTTTCGATTCAGATTGCAGCAAATCAAGAATACGAATATCTATTCGGTCAAGGCTTACATATGGGCTATTCATTAGAATTATTCTCTAAAAATGATACAAACTATAGTGAGATATTCGTCAATTATTTTGGGATTATAGATTAAAACTCATTCAACTCAAAGAACCGTTTGACGCAGTACAGGAAGTCACTATGTCCACCATCCTACGCCCAAATTCGCACTCGAATGCCCTACAGCAATCGAATTATATTGCTGAATTTAAGGATAAAAATGAATATGAACAGCGCATTAATTCCGCATGGCGACGTGCAGAATCCGAGTGCGTGGAAACCCTGCTGGAACATAGTGAAATTTCCTCTGAACTGACGGACAAAATCCAAAGCCTGGCTTTTGATCTGGCGCATTCCTTGCGTGAACGTAAAGGTTCAGGTGGCAAGGCCGGCATTGTGCAAGGGCTATTACAGGAATTTTCGCTGTCTTCTCAGGAAGGTATCGCATTGATGTGTCTGGCAGAAGCTTTGCTGCGTATTCCGGATACGGCGACCCGCGACCTGTTAATTCGTGACAAGATCAATCAGGGCAACTGGAAAGAACATCTTGGGCAAAGCCAGCTGATGTTTGTCAATGCTGCGGCCTGGGGACTGATGCTGACCGGAAAGCTGATGGAAACCCCACAGCAGAAAAGCCTGTCAAGTCTGTTAACTGGCCTTTTGGCACGCAGTGGCCGTGGCATTATCCGCAAGGCGGTCGATGTAGCGATGCGCATGATGGGTGAACAGTTTGTGACTGGCGAAACCATTGATGAAGCACTGAAAAATGCCGAACGTCTGGAAGAAAAAGGTTTCCAATATTCTTATGACATGCTGGGTGAAGCAGCCCTAACCGATCCGGATGCAGAACGTTATTATCAGGATTATCAAAATGCAATTCATGCCATCGGTCAGGCATCAACAGATAAAGATGTTTATAACGGCCCGGGCATTTCCATCAAACTGTCTGCGCTGCACCCACGTTACCAACGCTCACAGATGGATCGTGTTAATGATGAACTGTATAGCAAAGTACTGAATCTGGCGGTTCTGGCGAAAAAGTACAATATCGGTCTGAATATCGATGCGGAAGAAACCGAACGTCTGGAAATTTCCTTAGAGCTTTTAGAACGCCTGTGTTTTGAACCGACACTCAATGACTGGAAAGGCATTGGTTTCGTGATTCAAGCCTACCAGAAACGCTGCTTCTATGTAGTGGATTATATTATTGATCTGGCTAAACGCAGCCAGAAACGCCTGATGATCCGTCTGGTCAAAGGTGCGTATTGGGACAGCGAGATCAAAAAAGCCCAGATCGAAGGTATGGCGGATTATCCGGTATTTACCCGCAAGGTACATACTGACCTGTCCTATATTGCCTGCGCACGTAAACTGCTGGCAGAACCCGATTATATCTACCCGCAATTTGCCACTCACAATGCACAAACTGTGGCCACCATTTACCAACTCGCCAATCCGGAACGTTACTACGCTGGTCAATATGAATTCCAGTGCCTGCACGGCATGGGTGAACCGCTATATGAAAATGTGGTCGGTGACAAAGCGGCTGGCAAGCTCGGTATTCCATGTCGTATCTATGCCCCAGTCGGCAATCATGAAACCCTATTGGCCTATCTGGTACGCCGTCTGCTGGAAAATGGTGCCAATACTTCTTTCGTGAACCGGATCGCGGACAAGAGCTTAAAAGTTGAAGATCTGATCGAAAATCCTCGTCAGACAATTATAAAGACCGCTCAACAGGGAAATGTATTGGGTACCAAACATCCTCATATTCCCTATCCTCAAGATCTTTATGGCACACGTATCAATTCATCTGGACTGGATCTGGCCAATGACGCGGAACTCAATGCTTTAAATGAAGTTGCAGTAAGTCTGGCTGATACCCAGTTCCAGGCAGCAGCAATGGGCACAGCTTTTTCAGAACCTGATATAAGTAATACTGTACACGTAATCAATCCAGCCCAGCATCAGGATATCGTCGGTACCGTTTATGAAGCAACGACTGAACAGGCAGAAATTGCCCTGATCCAAGCTGCCAATGCACAACATTTCTGGGCCAATCTGCCAAAGAATGAACGTGCCGCCTGTCTGAATAAAGCCGCTGAGCTGATGCAGCAACGCCTGCTGCCCCTGATGGTTCTGCTATCGCGTGAAGCTGGTAAAACCTATGCCAATGCCATTGCCGAAGTACGTGAAGCGATTGACTTCCTGCGTTATTATGCTGGCCAGATGTCAGATTTACCTGGCAATGTCCATATCCAGCCTTTAGGTACCGTACTGTGTATCAGCCCTTGGAACTTCCCGCTGGCGATTTTCACCGGCCAGATTTCTGCGGCATTAGTAGCGGGCAATACTGTGATTGCCAAACCGGCTGAGCAGACCCCGCTAATTGCTGCCCAAGCTGTACAAATTCTCTGGGAAGCTGGCATTCCACAAGATGTATTGCAACTGTTGCCCGGCCGTGGTGAAACCATTGGTGCCCAGCTGAGCCAGGACTCCCGCATTCAAGGCATCATGTTTACCGGCTCTACCGAAGTAGCAAAGATTCTGCAAAAAACTGTAGCCAAACGGTTAAACCAGTTTGGCGAAAGTGTGACCCTGATTGCCGAAACTGGTGGTCAGAATGCCATGATTGTCGATTCATCTGCATTGACCGAACAGGTGGTGCTAGATGTGGTCAACTCTGCTTATGATAGTGCCGGTCAGCGTTGTTCCGCCCTGCGTGTATTGTGTGTACAGGAAGATAATCTGGACACTGTACGCCATATGTTAAAAGGTGCTATGCAGCAGTTGCGAGTTGGCAATCCAGTTCTGCTCAAAACCGATATTGGTCCGGTCATTGATGCCGATGCCCAGCAGAACATTCAGAAGCATATTGATCAGATGCGCAGCAAAGGCCATAAAGTCCATCAATTAATGTTTAATCAGGATGCTTCTGAACTGGCTCAAGGCACCTTCATTCCGCCTACTTTAATTGAACTGCCAAACCTGAATGATCTGGAACGTGAAGTTTTTGGTCCGGTGCTACATCTGATTAGCTATAAAGCTGGCCAACTGCCACAGTTGCTAGATCAGATCAACAGTAAGGGTTATGGCCTAACTATGGGACTACATACCCGGATCGATGAAACCATGCAGACTGTGATCTCGAAAGCACATGTCGGCAACCTGTATATTAATCGTAATATTGTCGGTGCAGTCGTTGGGGTACAGCCATTTGGTGGTGAAGGTCTATCCGGTACTGGTCCAAAAGCCGGTGGTCCACTTTATATTTACCGTCTAATGCATCAGGTATCCGAGAAAAAGTTAGCTCAACCTTATGCGATGAATTCTGCTCAGGCAACGCTTGAAAATCCATTACTACAGGAATTTAAAGCTTGGGTATATAAAACTTTCCCAACGATTTCCTTAACCACTCCGGCTAAAATCACAACTGGGCACAGCTTTAGCCTGCAAGGTCCAACAGGTGAAGAAAACCAGTACATGATCTTGCCACGTGAAAGTATATTATCTCTGGCAACGAATGATGCTGATCAGATTCAGCAATTACTGGCGATTTTATCGGTGGGTAGTCGCCCGGCTGTACTGGCAGACAATACTTTTATACTTAAACATTTACAAAGTATGCCAGCAAAAGTGGTAAAGGCCATTAAAGTGATTAAAGATATGGAATCTGGTGATTTCGAAGCTGTACTGCATCATGGTGATGCTTCTGCACTGATTGATCTGCAGCAGCGTATTGCAACACGTCAAGGTCCAATTGTAGGTATTACTCATCTAAGTTCCGGAAATTATGAGATTCCGGTGGAACGTTTTGTAATTGAACGTGCAATTAGCATTAATACCGCAGCAGCGGGTGGTAATGCCAGTCTGATGACCATGTCAGGCTTATAAGCAGCTTTATCACTTATTTTATTTTAATTTCTTTCCTCTTAAGGCCAAATCTCTCCCCTTTGTAGATTTGGCCTTTTTTTTAGCAGCTTTTCCAGCCTGTTTCCCTGAATAGTCTTAGGCAGAACAGCAATTTTTTGCTACCATCTTGGCTTTCAAAATATTTGCGATTTTTACTGCATATGACCTCATCTTATCAGCAACAACTGGATGCCAAAGTTGAACGCATTAGCGCGCAATTTGCCGAATATCAACCACCTGCTTTAGAAGTATTCGAATCACCTGAACAGTACTATCGCATGCGTGCTGAGTTTCGGATCTGGCATACTGAAGATGACCTGTTTTATGCCATGTTTGAACGTGATGAGAACAATAATAAAAAAGTCATCCGTATTGATGAGTTTCCGGTGGCCGACCGCAGTATTAATGCCTTAATGCCACTCTTATTGGCAGCACTTAAGGCTGAGCCTATTTTATCAAATCGTCTCTTTGAAGCGCATTTTCTTGCCACTTTAAAAGGTGAAATGTTGGTATCACTGGTTTATCGTTGCCCACTGACTGCTGAATGGGAAGCTGCAGCTAAAGCCATATCAGAACAACTCAATATTAAGATTTTTGGTCGTAGTCGTGGGCAGAAAGTCATTTTAACTGATGACTATGTTGTTGAAGAATTGACTGTGTTCGATCGCAAGTATCAATATAAGCAAATTGAAAGCAGTTTTACTCAACCTAATGCGCAAGTCTGCCAGAAAATGCTGGAATGGGCATGCAATGCTGCACAGCAGTCTGATAAAGACCTATTGGAGCTTTACTGTGGTAATGGCAACTTTACCTTACCACTCTCTACCCGCTTCCGTCGTGTATTAGCGACCGAACTGGCGAAATCTTCAGTCTATGCAGCTGAATGGAATATTCAGCAGAACGGTATTGACAATATTCAGGTGGCTCGTCTGTCTGCTGAAGAATTCACCCAAGCCTATAACGGTGAACGTGTGTTCCGTCGTTTGCAAGAAGCCAAAATTGATATTTCAACTTATGATTTTGATACTGTCTTTGTCGACCCACCACGTGCCGGTATTGATGATGAAACACTCAAGTTACTGCAGCGCTTCGAACGTATCATCTATATTTCTTGCAATCCAGATACATTGCATGACAATCTGAAACAGCTGTCTCAGACGCATAAAATTACTAAATTTGCCCTGTTCGATCAGTTCCCATATACCCATCATGTGGAGTCAGGTGTGCTGCTGGAAAAATGCTAAAAATATTGTTTCAATTTATTTTTTTGTTACATAAATGGAGTTTCTAATAGCTCCATTTTTTGTTTTTAAAATAATGGACTTATACATGAATTCCATTATTTCAACTGAATAATATCGTTTGAAACACCTGCTGCAATCGGAAATTTTAAAGACTGTTTGCTGCTTTTATCACATAGGTCCTATTGCTTTATTTATTTAATTGGCTATATTTCAAGCTATGTTAGATCATGTATGAAGGCTCTATGAGTTTTTGGCAAAAGTTGTTCACTGCTGAACAACAAAATGAACACAAGAATCAAATTGCTTGTGTTGAAAATGACTGCGCTTGTAAGTCAAATGAACAGCTTCTTGAAGCATTGGCAAAAGCAACTGATGAAGACGTGATTGTCGGTATCAAAAAAGTTCTCGCTTCTCGCGGCTATAGCCGTAAGGAACTGAATGAACTGCAGCACTTGCCATTACAGTAGTGGTCAGGCTTTATTTAAAAAAGCATTTGTGAAAGCAAATGCTTTTTTATTGACTGAAATTTTTAAATAGAAGCATTATTCAATCTGTATGCCCTACTCTAGCTCTTGTCTCGGTTAAGTAATGATCCTCAATAATACTTAGGCTATTTTAATCTTAAGCTTTCTACTTTTTTCATCATTCCATTATTAACTACAACTGATCAGTTCGCTGATTTTTCAGACATAAACATCGATAAAATCACAAAAACCCGTTAAACTTGGTTTCTTGAAACATTTGTACATCAATTGGCATTCAGTGGCATATGCAACAAACTCAACGTTTTCCCTTAGGTGCTCACCTTATGGTCAAACACTTCGGCTATACCCATCATGGTATTTATGCCGGACGAGGTCGTGTGATCCATTATTCCGGTTTTGCGCACTTATTTAAAAAGCACCCGATTGAAATTACCTCGATTGACAAGTTTAGTCATGGTAAACCAATCCAAGTTCAGGAATATGCACATACCAAATACAAAGGCCGTAAAGTTGTGCGTCGTATGCGTTCACGCATGCATGAAAATAATTATCATCTGATTATCAATAACTGTGAACATCTATGTACCTGGGCGATTACTGGCGTGGAAAGCAGCCCGCAGGTGATCCGCATGATGAACCGTCTAACCACCATTGGTTATATCAGTTCGATGATGAGCTTCATGAACAGTATGTTTCTGACCTTAACCACCACCTGCTTTGCCTTGGCACTGTATATTAAAAAGAAATTACGCGACAAAGCAAAACGACGCTTACAGCAATACCGTGAGCTACAGGAACAATTCCAGGAACATACTCAGCAACCTGAAAAAACGCTAATTAAAAGCCCCAAATAAATGGGGCTTTTAATATCGATGAAAATAACTGACTTAACTCAGATGCCCTTTCCAAGGCCTTAAAGGTTCAGGTATTTCCCGTCCTATAGAACTTAAAGTTTCCCGTTCGACCAAGCGCACGATTGAATCAAGCGCCAGGTCATTGTCCTGTAGTCCAAAAGGTTCTTCTAGCTCGGCACTCAACTCATCCAAGCCTAAAAACAGATAGGCAATCAATGCCACTAGGACTGGCGTCCATAATCCCAAGTTGGCTTCCAGGCTGAAAGGCAGAATAAAACAGAAAGAATATACTGCTCGATGCAACAGTACGGAATAAGAAAATGGCAACGGCGTCGACAGAATCCGGTCGCAACCTGCCTGAATATTTCCGAGCTCTACCGTATGCTGATTCAGGTTATTATAAATAATATCGGAGATCTGCCCTGATCGATAACATTCTACTAACTGTTTCTGCATCTGTTCCAGTACCCATTGTGCAGGATTAACCTGCTGCTTGATCTGATTGAAAGCAATTGGATCAAACTGAGTATCAGGCTGGTAATGCTCAATGTTACTCTCTTGCTGACGCAAACGATCGCGCAATAAATGAGTAAACAGCATCATCCTGTATAAGAGCAATTCCCTGTTTTCAGTATCGAGTATGTGAGTATCCCGACTCAGGTGACGCGTGGTGGCGATCAATCCACCCCAAAGCTTACGCCCCTCCCACCAGCGATCATAACAGGCGGTATTCCGAAAACTCAGGAAGATCGACAGAATTACCCCGAAGATGGTGAAGCCAATTGCAGGGACTGCAGGTAGGCTAAAAAAGTGCTCCCGGCTTAAATAAACCAGTACCCCAGAAATCAGAATCACTGACATAAGTGCGGGTAATACCTTAGGCAAAATGGTGCCATGCCACGCAAACAGCAGACTAAAACTATTACTTTTATCACGGACGATCATGTTTTTGTTTTACGCTCCATAGAAATAGCCCAACCGAAGTTGGGCTATCTAAAGGTATTAGAACCAAACTGTTTTGAATCCGCCGAGGCCAATTGGTTTCCTTAGCAGCAAATGACCAATACAATTTAAGTCACCAAGCCAAAATAACTTATTTACCTGGCTTAAAGCTGTCTTTCAGGTCCAGAATACGGTTAAACACTGGCTTTTCACTTGAGTGATCGTATTGGTCCGCTACAAAGTAACCTTCACGTTCGAACTGGAAGCGGTCTTCCGGTTTAGCCTCTGCAAGTGCTGGCTCAATTACGGCTTGTACCACTTTCAATGACTCAGGGTTCAGGTTCGCCAGGAAATCATCCCCAGTTTCTGGATCAGATTCAGTGAACAGACGGTCATAGATACGAACTTCTGCAGGAATACCTTTCGTTGCAGATACCCAGTGAATTACACCTTTGACTTTACGGCCTTCGGGGTTTTTACCTAAAGTTTCAGGATCAATTGAACATTTCAGCTCAACCACTTCACCATTTTCATCTTTAATCACTTCATCACATTTGATGACATAAGCATGACGAAGACGCACTTCACCGCCAGGAATCAGACGTTTAAAGCCTTTAGGTGGTTCTTCTTCAAAGTCTTTACGGTCAATGTAAATTTCAGAGGTCAATGGAATCACACGCTCGCCCATATCCACATTTGGGTGACGAGAATGCGTCAGATCCATATCCGCTGGCAGATTGGTTAAAGTCACTTTCAGTGGATTAAGTACTGCCATACCACGTGCAGCCGCATTTTCCAGAGACTGGCGAATGCAATACTCCAGCATTGCTACATCGACGATACTGCCATCAACCTTAGATACACCTACCCGCTTACAGAAGTCACGCAGACCTTCCGGGGTGAAACCACGACGGCGCATACCCACCACAGTTGGCATACGTGGGTCATCCCAACCATTCACATATCCGCCTTCAACCAGTTTACGCAACTTACGCTTAGAAGTAATGGTGTAGTCGACATTCAGACGGCTTGATTCATACTGACGTGGAACAGCTGGGGATTGAACTTTCTCAACCACCCAGTCATAGAATGGACGGTGATCCTGAAATTCCAGTGTACATAAAGAGTGTGTTACACCTTCAATGGCATCTGATAATGGATGCGCATAGTCGTACATAGGGTAGATTTTCCATTTGTCGCCAGTCTGATGGTGTTCAGAATGCAGGATACGGTACAGAATCGGATCACGCATATGCACGTTTGGAGACGCCATGTCGATCTTGGCACGAAGCACAGCCTGACCTTCCGCAAACTCGCCATTGCGCATTTTCTCAAAACGCTCTAGGTTTTCAGCAACAGTGGCATCACGTTGTGGCGAGTTTTTACCTGATTCTACAAAGTTACCGCGATTTAACTTGATTTCTTCTGGAGACTGTAAGTCCACATAGGCATCACCCTGTTCGATCAGTTGAATAGCCCAGGTATAAAGCTGATCAAAATAGCTCGATGCATAGCGCGGCTCACCATTCCATTCAAAACCTAACCATTTCACATCATTGGCAATACCATCAACATATTCTTGTTCTTCAGCATCCGGGTTGGTATCGTCAAAACGCAGATTACATAAACCATTAAATTCTTGAGCAATACCAAAGTTCAGACAGATCGCTTTTACATGTCCGATATGCAGGTAACCATTTGGCTCAGGTGGGAAACGTGTCACCACTTGTTGGGTACGGCCTGCTTCTAAATCATCAGTGATGACCTGGCGCACAAAATCTAAGCCCGGTTGTTGTTCCTGCTGCTGCGCTGAATCGACTGCATTCTTGTTTTGGGTCGGGTTCTCGGGCAGAGATGTAACAACATCATTTGGCTTCATGATCAATCATTCACTTCTAAAGTTAAAATTAAGGGTTTTATGTCCTGTTACGGGAGGCTTTAGACATGCCGTAAAACATAAACTAAAGTCCCCTAGTTTAACTTTAGGTGATCAATCTCTCAACTGCTAACTGTGGCATTTGTTTTCTATTCAATCATTTTAAAATGATGAGGCTAGGTCTGCTGCAATTGCATACAAATTTGGACGAATGATCCGGAAGTTTTTCATAAATCTAATCGCATGTCGCTGTTTAAGAAAATAAACATACTCTTGCAAAAAAATTTGTCATTGTTAATTGGTAACGCGCAGGCAACCATCTGGATTTGCCTGCTGGAACAATGCATAAATAAGATACGATTTTCAGAATTTTATCCGAGAAAAGTATATTTTTGCTTGCCTTGTCGATTACAGTTTGCTTATGCTTCTCTCATTCAAAAAAACCCATGACTTCAAAGGTCATGATCAGGAGATTACACAATGAGTTTTCCTCAAGTCGAATTAAACACCAATAAAGGTCGTATTGTTCTTGAATTAAACGCTGAAAAAGCACCTAAAACAGTGGCAAACTTCTTAGAATATGTACGTGACGGTTTTTATGATGGCGTAATTTTCCACCGCGTTATTGATGGTTTTATGATTCAAGGCGGCGGCATGGACGAAAACTTCAAAGAAAAAGCAACGCGTGACGCGATTGAAAACGAAGCTGACAACGGCCTGAGCAACGACGTTGGTACCATTGCAATGGCACGTACTCAAGCACCTCACTCTGCTTCTGCTCAGTTCTTCATTAACGTGAAAAACAACGCTTTCCTTAACCATACTGGCAAAACTGCACAAGGTTGGGGTTATGCAGTATTTGGTAAAGTTGTTGAAGGCATGGACGTTGTTGACGCAATCAAAGGTGTTCGCACTGGTAACCGTGGCTACCACGCTGACGTTCCACTAGAGAACGTTGTAATCGAATCCGCAAAAATCATTTCTGAATAAAAAACGTCCTCTCCGTTCTTTATGAGTTTTAAAGCGATGCTTTAAAACGGTGTAATAGAAAATCCCTCATATGAATGAGGGATCTAGAGAGGAATAAAAGGAAAAGATTTGTGACCCATCTGTTTATCGCCGATTTACATTTGTCACCTGATCACCCTCGACTCGTTCGGGGGTTTTTAGATTTATTAAATGCCTATAAAGATAAGAATACCCAACTCTATATTCTGGGTGACTGGTTTAATGCCTGGATTGGTGACGACTATACCGCTCCTTGGCTGGATGAAATTATTGAGCATTTAAAACAGTTTACCAAAGCGGGTAATCAGGTTTATTTTCTAGTCGGTAATCGTGACTTCGCTTTGGGCAAAGATTTTCTAAATCAGTTCACAGGACACCTCTTGCCCGATGTTCAGTTCTTAACGATTACTGACAAAAAGATTCGTATAGAACATGGCGACGAACTCTGCACTGATGACATCAGCTACCAAAGATTCCGTAAAATTATCCGTCATCCCTGGTTAGTCGGCTTTTTAAGAAAAATGCCGTTGTCTTTTCGTGCCCAGTTGGCACAAGGTTTCCGCAAGAAAAGCCATGAAGCGCAGCAATTCAAAAGCTATGAGGTTATGGACGTAAATCAAGATGCTGTTAACACCGCACTACAAGATGTCGATCTGCTGATTCATGGTCATACTCATCGTGCCAATATTCATGATGTAAATGGCAAAAAGCGGATTGTCTTAGGCGACTGGCGAGAAGAATCTGCACAGATTCTTGAGCTTTCTGGTGATCCTGAGCAAGAAATACAGCTGACGACCTGGCATTACTAAATGAGTTGCAATCGCAGCTTTGAATTGATTAGTGAAACAGTTTAAAAACTTGACCTCATAAAACCAAGACAAATAAAAAGCAACTGTAATCAGTTGCTTTTGCTATTTTGGAAAATACTAAGTGGACTAATATCCACCTTCAGATTTCACTACTTCAGTACCCGGCTTATATTTAGATAATAGTTCACGCAAAGAATTCATCAGTACACTGGTATCCACGCCGACCGCAACAAATTCAGCACCCAAATCGAGATATTTTTGAGTAATATCATGTTGTGTCGACAGAATACCGGCCGCTTTACCAGCAGCACGAATCCGCTGAATCGCGTCAATCACGGCTTTTTGAACTTCAGGATGATTTGGATTGCCTTGATACCCCATGGTCGCAGACAGATCCACTGCCCCAATAAAAACACCATCAATACCATCAACCTTTAAAATTTCATCCAGATTTTCCAGACCTTTTACCGATTCAATCTGAATCAACAGACAGATATCTTCGTGGTCGGTTTGGTACTAATTCGGAATACTATTCCAGCGAGTAGCACGTGCCAGTGCTGCACCAACACCCCGGATCCCTTCTGGTGGATAACGTACCGCTTTTACCATCAGCTCGGCCTGTTCAACCGTTTCAACCATGGGGATGAGTAAGCTTTGCGCGCCAATATCCAGAAGCTGCTTGATGAGCTGTACACTGCCAATGGGTGGGCGTACCACTGCCTGCGATGGATAGGCTGCAATACTTTGTAGTTGCGATAACGTGGTTCTTAAATCACTAGGTGCATGCTCACCATCAATCAGCAGCCAGTCATAGCCGGCATTGGCAGCAATTTCTGTACCGTAAGCATCTGCCAGACCGACCCATAACCCGATTTGCTGTTTAGTTTTGAGTTTTCTTTTGAAGTAATTGGTGTATTGCATACGCCCGCTCGCTTGCATGTTATTGCTTATAAGCTTATTAAACGCCTCTTGGCAAAAAGTGCCAATAGTGAAAAGCTCTTTTATTATTAGCCAAAGCTCTAAGTGCTGACACTATAAATAGTAGATATCTGCACAACTTATGCTTTGCCTGAAGGAAATTTATTGTAATAATCCACTTCACTTACAGTATGACTTTACTGTGTGCCCCCATCCAAGATCAACAAAGACGAATGGAGTCCAGTTATGGATTTACTTAGGGTTTCTGAATCTCGTTATACGACAAAGGCTTATGATCCATCCAAGAAAATCCCGCAGGAACAGTTTGATCGTTTGACCGAGATTCTTCGCCTAGCTCCTTCTTCAATTAATATCCAGCCCTGGCATTTTTTTATCGCTGACCATGCGGATGCCAAAGCACGTATTGCCAAGGCTTTAGTGGGTACATATGCATATAATGCACCAAAAGTATTGGATTCTTCGCATACAATTCTTTTCTGCACCAAAGCTGACATTACTGAGCAGCATTTAAATAATCTTCTGGAACGTGATGATGTACTCGGCCGTTTTAAAGATGAAACCGCCAAAGAAGCACAGCGCAATACCCGTACAGGTTATGTTGAATATTACCGTAATGAAAAAGGAGATATTCAGCGTTGGGCGGAAAACCAGACCTTTATTGCACTGGGTCAAATGTTAATTGCTGCAGCAATCGAAGGTGTAGATGCAACACCCATTGGTGGCTTTGATGAAGGCATTCTTACTGAAGAATTGAAGCTCAATGAACAAGGCTTGATTCCATCTGTAATTATGACTTTGGGTTACCGCAGTGAAAATGATTTCAATGCCAAGCTGCCAAAATCCCGTCTGAAAGCTGAAGATGTTTTCACCAAACTGTAAGAATTTTATGCTATAAAAGGGGCGCAAAGCCCCTTTAGTTGTCATTATGGGCCTAATTTTTGCTTAACTAAAGAACACTTATAATTCAGAATAACAATAGAGGTATCCATGTCAGTTCTTCCATCCAGACCAATGAAATTTGAATGCAAACACTGCGAAAAAATCTATCTACATCAATATAAGCATGAACAGCATCGTTATCCGCATTGTCCACACTGCCGACAGGCTGGCATGCTTCTGGGCCTGGCTGAAAAAGAAGACCTGATTCGTCTGCCACTAGATTATGCCAGTGCCTATGTCAAGCAGACATGGCATAGGCTAAGCAGATAACACTGGCAAGCCCCAGCACCAACCCGAGACTGCTTGCAGGCTTTAGGCGCTCTTTAAAGAAGACCAGGCCTGCAAGTACCCCAAATACCACTACCAGAATATTCATTCCCGCAAACACAATCGCTGGTGTATCTTTTAGCAGCATATGCGCTTTAACATAAAACGCTATATTGGCGAAGTTAAGTCCCCCTAGAACCAGCCCGACGCCAATATGCTTCAAATCACCAAAATGATGATATTTAATCAATAGATAAGCCATTGATAAAATAAAGGCACAAATGAACATCAGGTTCAGCGTCACAGCGAACTGTAATCCTAAACTGGTGGTGTATTTCAATAATACATCAATCAGTGCATATCCGACCCACACTAATCCCAGATACAGCATACCTCGAATTCCTGTGCCAGTATCATTTCGATTGGACAGCAGGATACAAATCACCGCAGTGATCCCGAGACCGATTCCAATGATTTTCAGCTGGCTAAACTGTTCCTGAAAGATGAAATAAGCTGCTGCAAGAGAAAGTACGACTGATAGACGTTGGGCGATTTCTGTCTTTAGGATCCCCGCTGTTTGCAAAGCCCGAGCCAGTAGCAGAAATACACTTGGCAACAAGATACCTAGGGCAAAAATCAGTAACCACGGCGTATGAGTGACTGATACATGTGCCAGATCGGGTTTAAACCAGAAATAGCAAAGAACACTTGCTGTAGCATAGTTCCAGGCAATCAGATGAATGGGATTGAGTCCCCTGTTCCTTCCTGTCTTGAGTAAAATCGAGACCATGACGCTGCATAGTGCAGCTGCAAAGATCAGTTCCATTGCATGCTCATCATTATTTTTAAGTACGCTATTTTAATATAAAAAAAAGCCCACAAGTTTTTTGTGGGCTTTCAAACATGATTTCAGGCTAGCAATTAGTAACGAGAAACCATTTTTTCCAATGAAATTGGACGAATCTTGTCAGCATTACCTGCTGTACCAAATGCTTCGTAACGATCTACACAGATTTGCTTCATTGCTTCAACTGTTGCAGCAAAGAATTTACGTGGATCGAACTCACTTGGTTTTTCAGCCATCATACGACGCATTGCACCAGTAGAAGCTAAACGTAAGTCTGTGTCGATGTTGATTTTACGGACACCGTGTTTGATCGCCTCAACCAGTTGCTCAACAGGAACACCATATGTTTCTTTGATGTCGCCGCCATACTGGTTAATTACAGCTAACCATTCTTGTGGCACAGAGCTTGAACCGTGCATTACAAGGTGCGTATTTGGCAGTGCTTCGTGAATTTCTTTAATGCGGTCGATCGCAAGAATATCACCTGTAGGTGGACGCGTGAATTTATACGCACCGTGAGAAGTACCTACAGCAATTGCTAAAGCATCGACGTTAGTATCAGCAACGAATTGACGCGCTTCTTCAACTGAAGTTAAAAGCTGAGAATGATCGAGTACACCTTCAGCGCCTACACCATCTTCTTCACCCGCCATACCTGTTTCAAGGCTACCCAGACAACCAATTTCACCTTCAACAGAAACGCCACACGCATGCGCCATTTGTACCGTACGACGAGTGACATCGACGTTGTATTCATATGAAGTTGGAGTTTTACCGTCTTCACCCAAAGAACCATCCATCATCACTGATGAGAAGCCTAACTGGATAGAACGTTGACATACGTCAGGGCTGGTACCGTGGTCTTGATGCATTACCACTGGAATGTGTGGCCATTCTTCGATTGCTGCCAAAATCAGATGACGCAAGAACGGTGCACCTGCGTACTTACGTGCACCCGCAGATGCCTGTACGATTACAGGTGAATTTGTTTGGTCTGCTGCCAACATAATGGCACGCATTTGTTCTAAGTTGTTTACGTTAAATGCTGGTACGCCGTAAGCATGTTCGCCGGCGTGATCCAAGAGCTGGCGCAATGAAATAAGAGCCATAATATCCTCCCAGTGAATGCCACATATTCTACATGCACAAAGGTTTCAATTCAGCAACAAATAACACTATTTAAAAAAAATCCCTGCATTTGCAGGGATTTTGTCTCACATTGATCCAATTAAGGTGCCACAGCTTCCGAAGTTGCTGCAACTGACTCGTCTGCAGTCGCTGCATCTGCCGGAGCATTCGCAATTTCAGCAGGAATGTCGGTATTTTTTTCATCTAGAACCGGCTGATCAATTGCATCAATCGCTGCTTGCTGTTCTGGCGTTACAGTCTCATCTGCAACAGCTGCCGAAGCTTCTGCTTCAGCTGCTGGGGCATTTTCCTGTTTCGCACATGCAGTCAGTGCCAATGATGCTGCCAATAATGCCGCTAAAGTTAACTGTTTTTTCATCACGTAATCTCGTCATTTGGTGATTTAATATCTGCATCTTATGACAGATTTATTGCATTTTAATGACGAAGCCATGAATGGTAAGTATCCGCTGTCAAAAAAAAATGACATAAAAAAAGCTGGCACTTGGCCAGCTTTTTTTAGGCTAAAACATGCAATTAAGCGCGTTCTAGAAGTATCGCAACTGCAGGAAGGGTTTTACCTTCGACAAATTCAAGGAATGCACCGCCACCAGTCGAGATATAACCAATTTTGTCAGCAACGTTGTATTTATCAATCGCAGCAAGCGTGTCACCACCACCTGCAATCGAGAAACCTTCCGATTCAGCAATCGCTAACGATAGAGTTTTCGTGCCTTCACCGAATTGATCGACTTCAAATACGCCCACTGGACCATTCCAAAGAATCGTTTTAGACGTTTTCAAAATTTCAGCAAATGCTTTTGCAGTTTCTGGACCTACATCAAGGATCATGTCGTTGTCAGCAACATCTTCAACTTTTTTCACAACCGCTTTAGCAGAAGCCAATGAGCTCAGGAAGTCATCAAAATTGATTTCAGATGCATTAGCAACCACAACGTCTGTTGGAAGTGGCACAGAAACTTTTGCTGCAATTGCTTTAGCTGTGTCGATCAAATCACTTTCACACAGTGATTTACCTACATTGTAGCCAGCAGCTGCAAGGAAAGTATTGGCGATACCACCACCTACGATCAATTGATCACAGATATCAGAAAGTGAAGTCAATACGTCTAGTTTAGTTGAAACCTTAGAACCAGCAACGATTGCAACCATTGGTTTTTCAGGAGTTTTCAACGCGCGACCCAAAGCATCCAATTCTGCTGCAAGTAAAGGACCTGCTGCCGCCACTTTCGCCAGACGAGCCACACCTTCAGTAGATGCTTCTGCACGGTGTGCTGTACCGAATGCATCCATTACAAATACGTCACAAAGTGCTGCATATTTCGCGGCAAGTTCAGGGTTATTTTTCTTTTCACCGATGTTGAAACGGCAGTTCTCAAGTAAAACCACTTGACCAGGTTGAACTTCAACGCCATCCAGGTAGTCAGTGAATAACTTTACTTCCTGACCTAATGCTTCAGTCAAATATGCTGCTACAGGTGCAAGTGACTGTTCAGCTTTAGGCTCACCTTCAACTGGACGACCAAGGTGTGAATACACCATAACCGCTGCACCTTTTTCTACGGCAGCTTTAATAGTTGGCAATGCTGCACGTAAACGCGCATCGCTAGTAATCACGCCATTTTTAACAGGGACGTTTAAATCTTCACGAATAAGAACGCGCTTACCCTCAAGGTCAAGGTCAGTCATACGTTGAAAGTTCATCTAGAGCTCTCTTTATAGATATTAAAAACGAGGCGATTTTAAATGATTATGCAGAAAAAGGTTAGCATCTTTTGCAGAAAAGCTAACGATTGCCAAAGTTTTGTTATGATAGAAAAAAGCATCCATCAGATTCAGTACCCATGTCGATACATCCAGATCCAGATTTAAACCGTTTAAATGTTTTGGGCGAGCCATTGGCGAGCTGCTGTTTTGACCCGATTACCGGCTATTTCCGTAATGGTTTCTGCCACACTTCCCCTAGTGACCTAGGCCAGCATACAGTTTGTGCACAGATGACTTCGGAGTTTTTAAATTTCTCCCAAGAAGTAGGTAATGATCTGATTACACCGTTACCAGAAGTCGGTTTTCCGGGGCTTCAGCCAGGTGATTTCTGGTGTATTTGCGTGACGCGCTGGGTGGAAGCTTATGAAGCAGGCCAGGCGCCACCAATCAAGCTACAAGCCTGCCATAAAGCAGTTCTAGCCTATGTCCCTCTGCATGTTTTAGAAGAATACGCTGTCTAATGAATACCGCAAAGATTATTCTGGCCTCTTCCAGCCAGACCCGTAAAGAATTGATGAATCGCTTACGTCTTGACTACGTATCGATCGTCCCGGATATCGATGAATCACCGCAAGGTGAAAATCATGCGGATGACTTAGCCAAGCGACTGGCTTTTGAAAAAGCCCGACATGTGGCTGAGCAACACCCAGATGCAATCGTCATTGGCTCTGACCAGGTGGCTTGGCGTGAAGGCGCACCAGATATTTTTATCGGCAAGCCCTTAACTGCTGAAAAAGCAGTTCGCCAGTTACAGGCCAATTCAGACAAGATTGTATATTTTAGTACAGCACTGAGCGTACAACAGAAATCTAGCGGTTTTGAGCAAACTCTGGTTGAGCATTATAAGGTAAAATTCCGCAAGCTATCTCAAGCTGAAATCGAACGTTATATTGACATTGAACAGCCTCTGCACTGCGCTGGTAGCTTTAAATGTGAAAGCTTAGGCATTAGTCTGTTTGAAGAAATGATTGGTCAGGACCAGACGACGTTAATGGGCATGCCGATGATCAAACTATGCAATATCTTGCGTGAGCTGGATATCCTGGTGCCTTAAAAATTAGTAAGGAAGCAGTTTTAGGACGGCTTTTTAGCAACTATCGATCAGGTAAATATTTAACCAATAATCTGTTGCTGCTCAGATAAAAGCTGTTGCAACATGAGATCTGATTGATTTTCCAATATCAACGGATCGCTGGCTTGCGCAACCTCTTCAGCATCAGTTTGAATAATAATTTGATCCCCTTCATTCCCTACTACAATAATATTGTCTACATGACTAGAATCAGAAAGCAGTTCAGCTAATGAAACAGTATCTGTTCGCATAAAGTCGATATCCATCAAACTACTTTCTTTTTCTGTACCCTCTAACAACAGATTCATCTGATTATTTAAATTTGAAATTGCATCCGCTGTATTTAGTATTTTATAAACTTGCGTATTGCTATCTAAGCCCGAAGAAATAAAATCTATGAGCTGTTTAGCATCAATAATGTCCTCGTTCCCATCTGATGGAATAACATCATGATTAGTATCAACTGCCACTTGTTGCTCTTCAAAGCTATTCCTCATAAATTCTTGTGATGTTTTGAATCTGCTCACAGCTTCTTGATCAGGAACGGTATATTCATTTTGTTCAACTAGGTTAAGTCGAGCTAGTCGAAGTGTTGGATTTGTTGGTTCTGGTTGCCCCGGCTCTGGCTCAGGTTCTACTGGCACTTCTGGTTCCGGTTGTGATTCTACCGGTACTTCTGGCTCCGGCTCAGGTTCTACTGGCACTTCTGGTTCAGGTTCAGGTACTTCCGGTTCTGGTGCAGGTTCTACTGGTACTTCCGGCTCTGGTTCTGGTTCTACTGGTACTTCTGGTTCCGGTTCTGGCTCTACTGGCACTTCCGGCTCTGGTTCTGGCTCTACCGGTACTTCCGGTTCAGGTTCTACTGGCACTTCCGGCACAGGATCTATTGGCACTGGCTCATTTAGCTCTAACTGTTCATCATCTTCAACCTCACCACTGTCTGTCGCTGCAACTCCACCAATGAGCAATGTACCAATCGCTATCCACTCCCAATTTTCTGCAAGAAACGAGGAAGATGGTAATAAGGTATCTGTCCTTGAAATCTGCTTATATTGCTTGGTCACCTCATCAAACCAATATAAAGTACCGCTTTGCTCTTCAATCACAAGACTAGACGTTAAACCTTCATGATTGTTTGCATAAAAATTTTCAACCACCAATCTTTCGCCATTTCTCAATACTAAAATCAGATTTGTACCTTCTTGAGACATCTGGACAATATCTGATTTAGAAATTTTGATTTTTACAATGGAGCTTTGATCAATTCGAACCGTATCAGCATTCATCTGTATTTTTTCTTTTGTTTTTTATTAATTAATTGAATTTCTTTCATTTTATTTTCCAAATTATTTTTATTCTCCTTACAAAAAATTGTGTCATTTCGTCACTTATGTCAATCAAAGTATGTTTTTCACTATTTTATTTACGTAATTATCACTTTTAATTGAGCTACTCTAATTTAGTTCATATCTTTGTAATTCTTATCCTTCATTCAAAATGCTATTCTTCTTATTCAATTTTTAAGAGCGCTAAAATTTTTTAATAGATTAATTTTTAAATAAAATTCTCATCATTTATTTTATGAAAATAGATATTACTTGGCTTACTCTCCTGGAATTTATAAAAGGCCTATTTCTTACCATCTCGCTTGCACCATTCAATAACTCAAGGGACAATAAGCAAAATTTATCTTGTAGTTAATCCCATGTCCCAACCTTTAGATGTATTAGGCGGAATTACCGCTGAACAATTCCTTGCTGAATACTGGCAGAAAAAACCTCTCCTTGTACGTAATGCCATGCCTGAAATTTCTGGCCTGCTTGAACCTGATGATGTCCTGGAGCTGGCTCTGGATGAAAACGTGACTGCACGCTTGATCAAGCAAAAAGACCGCGACCCGAACCAATGGTCAGTGAAATCTTCACCTTTACTAAAAGCTGATTTCCAGAAGATGCCTAAATTATGGACACTCCTTGTTCAGGCAGTAGATCACTATTCCTTTGATCTATCGGAACTCTGGAAGAAATTTCCATTCATTCCACAATGGCGCCGTGATGACATCATGGTGTCATATGCGCCTCAGGGTGGTTCTGTAGGCAAGCATTTCGACTTCTATGATGTTTTCCTTGTACAAGGTTATGGTCACCGTCGCTGGCAATTAGGTCAGATGTGTAATGCAGAAACTGAGTTTGTTCCGGGTCAGCCATTAAAATTACTTCCAGAAATGGATGTAAACTTTGATGAAGTTCTTGCTCCAGGTGACTTACTATATGTGCCACCTGGGCTTTCACACTACGGCGTAGCTGAAGATGACTGTTTAACTTTCTCTTTTGGTTTCCGTATGCCAAATGTCAGTGACATGATGGACCGTGTTGGAGACAAGTTTGCTGAAAATGAAGTTTTACGTAATCCCCTGACTGATATCATTCGTGATCAAATCAGTGCTGCCGGTGAAGTCACAGCTAATGAGCTTGAATATCTGAAAAGTAAAATCATGGAGCAGTTACATAACTCCAATGTACTTGAAGATGCCATCATGGGCCTGATGTCTGAACCTAAATACCCAGAAAATATTCCAGAAGCAGAAGAAATTGGTACTGGCGACCTGGAAGAAGCATTAGACCAAGGCTATAGCATTATGCTCGAGCCAGCATCACGCCTGCTTTATACTGAAGAAGATGATGAAATACTATTCTGGGGCAATGGTGAAGGTTTATGTGTCTCAGAAGCTTTTGCAGAAAAACTCAAGCTGATCGCCAATGGTGAATCTGTGATGCTCAATCTGGACTTTGCTGATGAAGATATGCTAGAAGACCTGGCAGATCTGCTCAATGAATCCATCCTGATGCTGGTTCCGCCTGCTGAAGAAGAATAAGAAACAAAAAAAGAGGGGCATTTGATCCTCTTTTTTTGTTAGTGACCCAGGAAATTCTTTAATTAAAAAATTTACGAAAATTAAGCGCCATACTGACCTTTTAGATATTTCACAATATCTTTAGATTCGAACATTTTTACATTGGTATTCGGATCGACCAGATAAGGCACCTGGATATTGTTCCCCATCATGGTGAACAGCTGTTCGCGTTTACCGCCTGGCAAGGGCTCATATTTTCCTGGCTTTAGGCGTAGCTTGGCTGGGCCATAATCTTGCCAGCGTTCTTTCGCCACATTGTGGTAGATATAAGGAATTTCCAGCTCAGACAATACACCACGGACTATACGGGTATACGGGCTGGCTTCAAACCCCCACAGCTCCAGAAGCTGTTCAGGTGCAGGTTTATTTTTCTTTAATGGTTTTGCCATACCACCGCGTAAACCGTTGACCATCGTACCGGCAATTGCAGCCACCGGCACCTTTGGATAATTTGAATATTTCGCCGGAGTCTTACCAGTTTTGCCATAATGCTTAAACAGGTGGTGAATGATATCCTGAGATTCGTAAAGCTTATCTCCCGTATTTTCATCTACTAAAAATGGGAACTGGAGTTTGCCTCCCTGCTGTTTTACTTCAGGACGGAAGCGTTTACCGCCTCGTGGGCATGGATACACTTCATAATCAAGGTTGAGTAAAGTCATCACTTCACGGACACGGCGACAGAATGGCGAGCCTTCGTACTCATAAAGCTTTAAGGGTTTTTCAGGCTGGTTTGGAAATGGCGTTCCGGAAACTCCTCGTCCACCTTCCAGAAATGCGGATGCCAATGCCTGTGCTACTTTAATCTGATGGCCTAACATATCGTCTGTCCTCTTTATTGTTTTAAAGCCGTGAAAACAGCAATCTAAACTGCCTGACTTTCACGGTATAGCTGATTTTTGTATGTTTTCAATAAACAGGATTAGTCCACCAGTTTCTCTTTAGACAGCACGATCCCGTTATTGTCCGCATAAACGTATTCACCTGATTGAAAAGTCACGCCGCCAAAGTACAGTGGAACATCGACTTCCCCAATACTTTTGCGGTTGCTCTTTTGAGGAATCGAAGCTAAGGCATGCACACCAAGATCCAGTTCGGCAATCGCATCCACATCACGTACACAACCGTAAATAATTACACCATTCCAGTGATTCTTTACTGCTGATTCAGCAATCAGGTCACCCATCAGTGCACAGCGCATCGAAGCACCACCATCCACCACCAGGACTTTGCCTGCACCATCAGTTGCCAGTAATTCTTTGACACGAGAATTATCTTCAAAGCACTTTACTGTGACAATCTGGCCACCAAAGCTTTTACGTGCACCATAGCTTTTAAAAAACTTGCCATCCAGGCATGGTGTTACAACCTGCAGGTCTTTATCTGGATTATCATCAAGCAGGTCACAAGTTACAAATGGTACGCTGGACACGATTTTTACCCTCATTTCATTTTTTGTATGGCTAAATTATCATAAATTTCAAATTTCACAGTCTGATTCAGGGCTGCATATACCATAGTATGAGCCACCTGCTCGGCTGTCACTGGCTTGTATTTAAAAGAATCCGGTACCAAATGCGAAAACTTGCCATAGAGTTTCTGTGCAGCATCTTCCAGTAAACGTTGATGACCACGTTCACCCATTAATAAAGATGGCCGGATCAGACTGATTCGTTCCAGCGTTAAGGTCTGGATATAATCTTCCAGCTCGCCTTTGACCCGATTATAGAAAAACCAGGATTCAGCATTCGCCCCCATGGCACTAATCAGCAGATAATGCGCATCCGTCTGTTGAACCAGCTCAGCAAAATGGGCATTGATGGTATAGTCCACATTATAAAAAGCATCTTTGGAACCTGCCTGCTTTAAAGTTGTACCTAGACAGCTGAAAGCATGGGTATGTCCGCTGACATCCTGATCATTCAACATCAGAAAATCCTCAAAGACCAGTTGTTTGACTTTGGGCCATTGCTCAAACTCTGGCTGGTGCTTGCGTACCACGACACTGATACGCTTGCAGCTCGGCTCATTAACCAGCTGTTGTACCAAGCTCTTACCCACAAGACCTGTGGCACCAATGATGATTGGATATGTTATGGTTTTAGTCATTTTTTGTACGATCTCCCTGCCTGAATACTAATCTAACGTTTTCTTTAGAATTTTTCTGCAACTAAAATGTTGTCAAAGCATGTCAAGACTTGACTTAAGCCCTCAGTTTCCTCAAAATATGGCACTTGTTTACGGGCTGGTGATAGTTCTTCTGATGTTGGTTTTCAGTTGAGTTTCAGCCCGCCCAGACCAATCTATTTCAAGGAGTGCACGAGTGGCAAACTCTGCTCAAGCTAAAAAACGTGCTCGTCAAAACGTTAAAGCACGCAAACACAACGCAAGCTTGCGTTCTATGGTTCGTACCTATCTTAAACGTACAGTAGCTGCTATTGCTGCTGGCGACTATGCTGTTGCTACTGAAGCTTACAAAAAAGCTGTTCCAGTAATCGACCGTATGGCTGACAAAGGTATCATCCATAAAAACAAAGCAGCTCGTCATAAGAGCCGTTTGAACGCGCAAGTTAAAGCATTAGCTTCTAACTAATCGCAAATGAAAAAAGCCCTTTTAGGGCTTTTTTTGTGCCCAAAATTTAGTAAATCAACAAAATGATCTATTCAATAAAAAGACAATTTTTGAATAAATAAACTTTACAAGATTATTTCCACTCAATTCTTCTTCCTTATTTCCCAATATTTTTAAAATATTCTTTAAAACTTATGGAATCCTATTTCCTGCCCAAAATAGGATTGATAAAAATAAGAACGGAAATATCAGCCAGTTTAATATTTGAATTATTGATCCTTATCCATAGAATGTGGCGTTGTGGTCTTGTCCTGCTCTGGTGAATCCGTATCACGTTTCTGACAGGCGGTTAGACCCACCATAATAACCAAACTTAAAATTGTGATGGTTTTCATTGTTTTTCCCATACTTGAATATCTGTTTAAATATCAGCATAGTGATTTTTGATGATTATTCTATTTCACTTTCATAAGACAAATGTAAAAAGCTCACCCCTCATGATTGAGCTTTTAACTTATTTCCTGGTGTGTAATTCCGCATTCTGAAACTGGGAAATATCCAGTTCATACACCTTACCGCGCCAGATCCATTTCAGTTTAGACTCCTCAAACACATCACCTTCAAACCAAACAAACAAACCTTCCATCATTTTTGGCCAGTCTTCCCGGCTAACCTCCTGATGACCTGACATGACTGCAATCATGGCTGCCAGAATCGTATCATGACTTACTGCCAGACTGAGTCCATACGGCGTTTTTGGATGCGTGTTATAGATTAACTCCAGGACATCGACCACACCATGAATTGGATGCTTCATGCCCGGCAAGGCGTTATTCACAAAACTATTAATAAAACCTAATGCACCCTGTTTCTTGAAATATGGCCCAGCCTTCTGAATATCCAGCACAAAACTGCCAGGCTCGACCAGTAAGCCTTGTTCGATAATTTCAATGTTATGGGTATGCGATGCCTTATTGGTTGCATCTGCACCCTCAATCATAAGGGCGGCAGTATCGACACAACGCTGAATAGGACTAGAGATACAATGCTGAATATGACGATCAGTTTGATTGACCAGATAAGCCCCCCACTCCTGCGCCAGATCACGCCCCTGTGATGTTAATTGCAAGTCGTAGCCTGCCAGGCCTTGACCAGCAACTTCTTCACGCAAGGAATGACGCGTAAACAGAGTCACAGGTGTCTTCGTATCAGGCAATAAATCTATTGCGCTGAGCATACTCGGTGGAAGCAGTTTTAATGCCACAATCTTGCCAACTGGTCTATCAACGGAATCAGCTTCACTATAACATGAACGTTACACAGCTCAATCACAGCCTTGCATATCAGCCAGCGCTTTAAAGGCCAATATCTTCATCTCTTTGGTCTTATAAGCAATAAAACCACTATTTAATAAGGTCTCGCGCTGGTTATAGCTAAATGGCCGCCCCTTAAAATCTACCAAACCGCCGCCAATACGTTCCAGCAGACATTGCCCGGCACTGGTATCCCATTCACAGGTCGGATGAAAGCGCGGATAAATATCCACCTGATCTTCCAGAATCATGCAAAATTTATAAGCACTGCCAGCTTTAAACTCCTCAAACTCAGTAAATTTAGCCAGACTTTCCAGATAAGCCGCATATTTAGGCTTTTTTTGGCTACTCTGACTTAGACCAATATGCACAGTATCTTGTTGAGATGCTGAAAAATATTCATGCCAGCAATCTTGCTGAATGTCATATTTCAGCGGCATACCTTGTTCTGGACAGAAATAGATAAGCTGTTGTGCCGGAATTGCAAGAATGGCAAAAGTCGTCAGATTGTCTTTGACCAGGCTCAGATTAATGGTGAATTCGGGTCGTTGATACAGAAATTCCTTGGTACCGTCCAGAGGATCGAGCAGCCAGAATGCGGACCATGCCTGACGGTCCTCCTGTTTACCTTCTTCAGAAAGTAACGGTAAATCAGAAATTTCAGCGAGGACCTGAGTTAAAAAAGTATTGACCCGATAATCGGCTTGCGTCACAGGCGAATCATCCTTTTTCCTTTCAATGTCAAAAGCAGCACCGGAACAATATTGCTGATATTCTTCTCGCAAAATTTCACAAGCCTGTGTCAAAATGGGCACAAACTGCAAAATCATCGGATCTTGTGGTGCTGTTGTTGCTTTAAACATAGAAAACCTTATATGCCGAATTGCTCAGAAAAACCGCCCATTATTTTTGATATGGACGGGACCCTACTTGATCTTGCCTATGACGATTTCATCTGGAATGACCTGCTTCCTGTCCGCTATGCTGAAACGCACCATTGCAGCCTGGAGCAAAGTCGAACAACGCTTTATGCATTCTATCAAGAACATAATCATACCCTAAACTGGTACTCATCGCGCTTCTGGACAGCTAAAGTCGAAGTAGATGTTCTGGCAATGCAAATCGAGCATAAATCCAAAGTCGCATTAAGACCACAGGCACTGGAGTTACTGGATTATCTAAAGGCAAATGGCTACCCGATCTGGCTGGCCACCAATGCCGACTGTGCCGGACTCAGCTTCAAATTGGAACATCTGCAACTCAAAGATTATTTTGATGTGATTGTCAGCTCTGAAACCATCGGGCATGCCAAGGAGTTTGTTGAATTCTGGCAAGGTCTAAACGCCCTGCATCCTTTTGATCCTGAACAAGTCTATTTTATTGATGATACGGAAAAAGTATTGAATGGTGCCAAAGCCTATGGCATTCAGAATCTGTTCAGTATTAAACAGCCCTCCTCCAGCAAAGTTTCTCGCGAGACTTGCAATTACCCGATGCTGCACCAATTAACAGATTTAATCACATATTTAAATCAGGCTGAGGTTAACAAGCAATATGCGTAAATCGTCTTTACCCGAAGATGCGGTAGGCATGCGTATAGATAAATGGCTGTGGGCGGCACGTTTTTTCAAAACGCGCTCCATTGCCAAGAATGCCATTGAAGGCGGCAAGGTGCATATTGGCGGCGAACGTGTCAAAGTCTCCCGTGAAGTCCGGATCGGCATGGAAATCACGGTCCAGCAAGGCATTGACAAGAAAACTGTTGTTGTCAAAGAACTATCTGATGTCCGTGGCCCTGCTCCAGTTGCGCAAACACTTTATGAAGAAACTGAAGTCAGTATTGCCCGACGGGAATTGATTGCATCACAAAGAAAGTTGCATAATCTTGCTCGTCCGGATCACCGACCAAGTAAAAAAGATCGCCGTGACATCAGTAAATTTAGAGACGAAAATAGTCAGCTATTTGACCAGCATTGGTCATATAATGATGATTAAATTCAAGCGTCAGCGTATGTCGTAAATGCGCTGAATTTTATAGAATATCAGGGAACTTTCTGTCACTATTATACCTGTGGAACAAAGCTCTAATTTAAGACATCCACTTGAGTACTAATTTAGTGACATCGTATTGAGGTTGTAAGATGGATGAGAATAAAAACAAGGCGCTGAATGCTGCCTTAAGCCAGATTGAAAAACAGTTTGGCAAAAACACAGTAATGCGTCTTGGTGATAATACCGTTCAAGCAGTTGAAGCTGTATCTACAGGTTCTTTAACGCTTGATATCGCGCTCGGTATTGGTGGTTTACCAAAAGGCCGTATTATCGAGATCTATGGTCCTGAATCTTCAGGTAAAACCACAATGACATTACAAGCGATTGCAGAATGTCAAAAAGCTGGTGGTACTTGTGCATTCATCGATGCAGAACATGCGCTTGATCCTCAATATGCACGTAAATTGGGCGTAGATATCGACAACCTGCTGGTATCTCAACCCGACCACGGTGAACAGGCACTTGAAATTGCCGACATGCTTGTACGTTCAGGCGCGATTGACCTGATCGTTGTCGACTCCGTAGCTGCCTTAACCCCTCGTGCTGAAATTGAAGGCGAAATGGGTGACTCACACATGGGTCTGCAAGCACGTTTGATGAGCCAGGCACTGCGTAAAATCACTGGTAATGCCAAGCGTTCAAACTGTATGGTGATCTTCATTAACCAGATCCGTATGAAAATTGGTGTTATGTTTGGTAGTCCGGAAACTACTACTGGTGGTAATGCACTGAAATTCTATGCTTCTGTACGTCTGGATATCCGACGTATTGGTCAGGTAAAAGAAGGCGACGAAATCGTTGGTTCTGAAACTAAAGTTAAAGTTGTGAAGAACAAAATGGCGCCTCCATTTAAGGAAGCTCTATTCCAAATTCTGTATGGTAAAGGTGTAAACCATCTCGGTGAATTGATTGACCTTGCAGTACAGCAGGAAATCGTACAGAAAGCCGGTGCCTGGTACTCTTATCAAGGTGACAAGATTGGCCAAGGCAAGAACAACACTATTCGTTATCTGGAAGAGAACAAAGCACTTGCAGATACCATTGAAAAACTGATTCGTGAGCAGCTTTTGACGACAGGCAATGTGGTTGAAGATAAAGACGAAGAAGAACCAGCAGACTTTCTGGATGCATAATCCTTAAACGTCTTACAAAGCGCCCTACGGGGCGTTTTTGTTATTATGGAAAGGTAATAAAATGAATGGGATTCACTATGTCTGATGCAAAGTTCACTAAGCTCCTGGATTATGAAACCATCAAGCAACAGTTTGGCGATGCTCATGATTCGTCCAAGCCGGCAACTCTATCCCAAGCTGATACCCTGCCCGAGTTTGATCCTGAAGAAAGCTTATTTGATAACAAGCAGGAAGATAAAAAGAAACCGGGCTTAACCGGCTCCCGTTTGCGCTCTTACGCCTTTGCAGTACTGACTCGTAAGGAATACGCCAAAGCGGAACTGATCGAAAAACTGTGCTTATATGCAGAAAATCGTGATGAAGTACTAGAGCTTGTTGATGAGCTTTCCCGTGAGAATTACCAAAGTGATCAGCGTGTTGCAGAAACTTTACTTTCCAGCCAAAAGCGCAAAGGTAAAGGCCCGAATCAGATTAAAATGAAGCTGAAAAGCAAAAAGATTGATACAGCTTTAATTATAGATGAACTGAAAGAAACCGATTGGGTTCAGCAAGCTTATGAACTGAAGCTCAAGAAATACGGCCCTGAAGTTACAAAAGATCCCAAAGTCAAAGCCAAGCAGATTCGTTTTCTCATGTACCGGGGTTTTGAAATGGATGCCATTATGAAAGCGATTAACCGTAAAGCAGAAGATTGATTACTTTTCTAAAAACCTGAATAACTAAAAGTCTTGAATATTGAATTTCATATAGTTTGGGAAACAAGCTTAAATCGAAAATAAAACAACCATGAACTAAGCATTAAAATAATAAGATATACAGCTTGAGCTTATGAATAAAAGATTAGCTTTGAGAATAGAAAATTCAAATTGGTATTGTTTTTATTATATAAAAAATATGGTGGCAACCCTACCAGCAAAGCTTCGGCACATCGCAGTTCTACTACCGTTGCTACCTTCCGGTCCTGGCGGGGTTCGCAGAGTGCAATTGCGAAGTAACCGGCAGGGCTACCATTGCAAGAACAGAGTATAGAGATTTTTAATGAACTTGCAAGTGAGAATACTAAAAAATCTGGCACAAGCTATCCGTTTGATTATTTTAAAAACAATGTAGGATTAATTCAGGATTTTCTGTAAATCCGAGATACAAATTCCTGCCCGGAAAACCCCTTCAACTTTGTAAAAGCATGTTGCAATTCCCGGCAATGCCGTTTTAAATGTGTGGCATATACATTGAATAATTTATTTGATTGACCACCTTGAACGTTGGTCCATTCAAAAACAACATGGATAAAATAGATGATGTTTAAAAAACATGTCTTATGCGCGTTCAGCATGCTCTGTACTACTTCACTCTTTGCTGCAGTTCCAATTGAATCTCGAGGCTTAAGCCAAGGTGGTAACAGTACAGCACCTACCAGCACCCTGCCTGCGATTTCCTCAGGAGTAGATACCCCGGTACAGACCAATATGAGCTGGCAATTGCTGCAAAAAAATCAGCAACTGGAAAGTGATATTCGTGGCTTGCGCGGCAAGATTGAAGAACAGGACAACGAGATCCAGTCACTAAAAAGTGAACTGGCTAACCGTTATGCCGATCTCGATCAACGTCTTGAGTTACTACAGCAAAAGATTGATCCTGAACAAGGCACTGAGGAGGATAATCAACAGGATACTGCACCCAGTTCAGGAGCAGGCAACAGCAAGTTAAGCCAAGCTCAGACATCAACAGCTTCGAGCTCTTCTGCCCAACCCTCCGAGTTAGAAAAAGCTGCATATACAGTAGCCCTGGATGCCTACAAGAATGGCGGTGCCGCAAAAGCGATTGCACCAATGCAGAATTTCATTAAGAATAATCCGAATAGCGTCTATATCAGCAATGCCTATTTCTGGTTAGCAGAGTTTAATCTGTCGATTGATCCACCGAATTTTACTGAAGCGAAGCGAAATTATGCCATTGTGGCAGACCGCTATCCAAATTCGGCAAAAGCTGCTCGTGCTTTGTATCAATTGTATAATGTCAGCAGTGAGGTAGAGAAAAACAAGACCTTGGCTGCACAATATAAATCTCGCTTGTTGAAAAATTATCCGCAGTCTGAAGAAGCTAAATTCTTTAAATAAAAAGATTCAGAAATAAAAAAGACACCTGAAAAGGTGTCTTTTTTATGAATAGTCTATTAACGCACAATACCACGTTTAGACTGCTCCAAAGAATCAAGCAAGCGCTGTGCTTCAGCCACTTCTGGCAGAATCTCTGCACGAATTTTTTCAATTGCTTCTTGTGTGGTTAAACCTGATTTATAGATCAGTTTAAATGCCTCACGTAGGCCATTGATTACATTTTTCGACCAACCCTTACGACGCATCCCTTCTACATTCATTGCAAATGCATGCGCAGGATTGCCGGAAACCATTACATAAGCAGGCACATCTTTAAGAATCAGTGATGCACCACCGATCATGCTATAAGAGTCGATCTTACAGAACTGATGGATACCTGAGTTACCCCCAATTACCACATAATCACCCACATGGACGTGACCAGCTACACCCACATTATTTGCAAAGATATTGTAATCGCCCACCATACAGTCATGTGCAATATGCGTATTTACCATCAGCAGGTTATGACTGCCGATTTTGGTAATGCTATTGTCCTGAACAGTACCACGGTGCAGACTGCAATGTTCGCGAATCTTGTTATGATCACCAATCTCAAGCCAGGTTTCTTCACCTGCATATTTCAGGTCCTGACAAACTTCTCCCACACTCGCAAACTGGAAAATCTCATTGTGTTCGCCAATGCGTGTGTACCCACCCACAACGACGTGTGAATGAAGTTTGGTACCTGTACCAATAGTGACATTTGGCCCAATAATACAGTAAGGACCAATTTGAACATCTGAAGCAATTACTGCAGATGAGTCAATAATGGCAGTTGGATGAATAAGGGAGTTATTGCTCATGCCTGCTCGACTTTCTGATGCGAAACCATAATTTCCGCGGTTGTTGCGACTACGCCATCTACTGTGGCTATACAATTATATTTGTAAATGCCACGTTTTTGCATCACTAATTCAGATTTAAGTACTAATTGGTCGCCAGCAACCACTTGTTTTTTAAATCGAACCTTCTCAGCGCCAGCAAAAAGAAATAATGAACCTTCTTTTGGAGTTTCATTATTCATGACAAAACCAAGGATACCTGAGATCTGTGCTAATGCCTCTACAATCAATACACCTGGCATGATTGGATAGTTCGGAAAATGGCCTTGCAGAAACTCTTCATTAATTGAGACGTTTTTATAACCAACAATGCCATTTTCGGTAATATCGACAACGCGATCAACCAGTAAGAATGGATAGCGATGGGGCAAATATTCACGAATCTTTTGAATATTCATTGGCAATTCAGGCTTCGTGAATGTAGGCAAATTCGACTCTGTCATCATAATTATTTACGCAACTTAAATGTTGATTCAATGGACTCAATTTGAGATTGCATATGATCCAATCGTTTCACCAACTGGGTCAATGGCACATCTGCTAATTGTCTTAAGCGAACCACTGTGCGTTTCCATTGCTGATTTGGTAACAATCCCATGCCTGAAGAATAAGTGCCTTCTTCAGTAATGTTATTTGTCACCATTGACATTCCTGTCAAGGTCACATTATCGGTAATATGTAGGTGTCCTGCTACCCCACAGGCCCCCGCAAGAATACAGTTTTTGCCAATCGTGGTACTACCGGCAATCCCGCATTTGGCTGCAATCGCAGTATTTTCACCAATCTTGACGTTATGGGCGATTTGCACAAGATTATCAATAATGACACCTTGTTCCAGAATTGTGTCATCCAGTGCACCTCGGTCAATACTACAGTTTGAGCCGATCCGGACATCATCTGCAATACGGACTGAACCCAACTGGGCAATTCGATGCCATTTCCCTTGATAAGGTGCAAAACCAAAACCTTCACTACCAATTACGGTATTGGCATGGATCCGAACACGATTACCGATTTTTGTAGCACCTGTTAAAGTCACATGTGCATCAATAAAACAGTCACGGCCAATTTCAACCTGGTCGTCGATCTGAACGTGGGACTGGATAATCGTATTTTCACCCACTACACAATTCTCACCAATGACGGCATAGTGACCAATATAGGCACTGTCAGCAATGATGGCAGATGGATGAATTTGTGCGGTACTTTCAATTCCCTGAGTCGTATGCTTTTTCTCAAAAACGTGAGTCAGAATTGCAAAAGCCAGATAAGGATTGGCCACGACAATGAAGTTCTGCTGGGAAGTTAGCTGCTCTTTTAATTCAGCAGTCACAATTAAAGCGCCTGCCTTACTCTGAGCTGCCTGTTCCAGATATTTATCTGCATTGACAAATGCAAGGTCATGAGAGGTTGCATTTTCAAGACTTGCCAAACCTCTCAAACATAAATCTGCCTGACCTACATACTCACCTTGGACAAGACGAGCGAGGTCAGCTAACTGAAGTTTTTGATGATTCATCGATTATTTAATTGCATTAACCTTTTGAATCATTTTATCAGTTAAATCATACTTCGCGTCATAAGCAAGTACGGAATTTTTATTTAAAACCACATCTAGCTTGTTTTCTTGGCGTAATTGTTCAGCAGCACGCTTCAAATTTCCTTCAAAAGCTTTATTTACACTTTGCATACGCGTTTGCACGGTTGCCTGTACCTGTTGCTGCACCCCTGCCAGTTGAGTCGCTTTACCTTCAAATTCTTTGGCTATTTTTTCACGTTCTGCTGGTGTTTTTGCAGCCTGGCCTTTTTGCTTGATTGCAGCAAGGTCTTTTTGAAACTGTGCAATCTGTGCGGTTTGCGGCTTGATTTCATTTTCTAGAGTGGCATTTTGCTGCTTTAAATAGATACTGTTTTGTACTACTTTTTCCAGATCAACAATTCCGTAATCATCCGCATGTGACAATGAAGTTAATCCCGCTAAAGCAATACCCATTGCCATCATCATTTTTTTCATGTTTTTACCCATTCAAAAAATTTTGCTCACAAAACCTGATGGCTTCATGAGCAAAATTTGTATTTAAGATCAAAGTCTTCTTAGAAAGTACGTCCAATTTCAAACTGAACATTTTGAGTTTCATCACCGTCTTTATCATTCAACGGGTATGCATAGCTCAGTGATAATGGGCCAATCATGGTAATCCAGGTGAAACCAGCACCTACGCTATAACGCATATTGCCTGCATCGAAACCAAAGTTATCCTTACAGTATTGCTTTGCATCTACATCAGTATTTTGTGAATCAAGATATAAATTTCCACGAGGTACATCACACTGAGTATCAAAAACTTGTGCTCCCTCTGCAAAGAGTACTGGACGAACCTGACGTGCCCAATCTCCCTTAAATGGAACAGGCAGCACTAACTCAGTACCAAACTGAACTAAAGCATTACCGCCCACTTCTTCTGGACCATAGTCTTGTTGTCGTGATTCATTGTATGTTACACCTGGATACTTAGGGCCTAAGGTACTATTTTCATAACCACGTACTGAACCATAACCACCGGCATAGAAGTTCTTATAGAAAGGCAGGTCATTACCATAACCTAAACGACCATAACCACGCAGAACAAAGTCTTTGCCTAATGGGAAGAAAGCCTGAGCATCATAGGTGAGCTTTTGATATTCCACATCACTTCCTGGCAAGGCAATTTCTGCATTAACACGATGTGACATACCTGTGGTCGGGAACATTGGACGGTTCAAGGTATTATAAGACCAACCTAGATTCAGGTTATAGGTTAAGAAATCACCTTTAAACTCATCAGGAAAAGAGATCCATCCTTCATTATTAGGACCACAGGTGCCATCTTCGCTATTCAGCAAACCTTCTGGACAGTATCTACCTGGACTTCCTGTTTCCTTACCGCCATTTGCTAGCAAATAATCACGTACATATGTAGATACGTATGGCCCTGTGGTCACTTCAGTCTGGTCTATATTCAGACCCAGGCTTACACTTTGGTTCTCATCAATTGGATAACCGAAGTTAATACCACCACCCAAGCTGTCTGTAACATAGTTGTTTACGTTATAGTCATCATCCAGCTTGGTTTTACGGTAGTACAGGTTATAACCACGACGTACCCCATCAATAGTAAAGTATGGATCGGTTACACTCAGGTTATAGTAATCTTGAGTTTCAGAACGAGATAGATCAACCGATACACTATTCCCTGTACCCAGGAAGTTAGTTTGACTTAAACCTGCCTGGAAGGTTACACCACCACTTTGCGAGAAACCAACTGCCAAGGTACTTGTCCCGGAATGCTGCTCTTCAACTGCAACATTTAAATCGATCTGATCCGGCGAACCAGGAATACGCGCCGGTTTAATATCAACCGATTTAAAGAAACCAGTACGTTCCAGACGGACCTTAGACAGATCAATTTTTTCGTTACTAGCCAGTGCGCTTTCCATCTGACGCATTTCACGACGTAATACTTCATCCGCAGTTTTGTTATTACCAGTAAAATTAATGCGACGTACAGTCACCTGCTGACCTGGGTTGATGTAATAATTTAAGTCAACCAGTTTAGTATCTTTATTAATTTCTGGAACAACATTTACTTCAGCGAAATAATAGCCAGCATTACCATATTTACGCAGTAATAACTGTTTAACCGCATTCACTTTTTCCTGTGAATAAATTTCACCGTCTTTGTATAGTTGTAAAACTTTGAGTTCATCTGCTGAATAAAGCGCATCACCCAGGAATTTGGTCTCACCAAATTTGAATTGCTCACCTTCATCTACCGATACTTCAATAAAGACATTTTTCTTATCTTCACTCAGGTTCAGACTTGAGTTATTGATATTGAAGTTAATATAACCACGGTTCAGGTACATGGCACGCAAAGCTTCAAGGCTTGCTGCCATTTTCTCACGTGCATAACGGTCATTACGGGAAATAATCGAATTCCAAGAGCTTTCCTTGATAGCAAAAGCCTGCTTGATCTCATCTTCTTTAAAGACCGTATTCCCAATAATATTAATGTCAAAAACTTTTGCAGCCTTACCTTCCACAAATTCAATCAGAAGATCGACACGGTTATTTGGCTTCGGCGTAGTCTTTACTGTAATGTCTGCATCATAACGACCTTGCTGCATATATTGCTGTTCAAGCTCAGTTTCTACAGTTTGCAAAGCAGATTTTTTTAGAACCTCACCTTCAGCAAGACCCATTTTTTTCAAACCTTCTTCCAAAGCTTCCTTCGGAATCAGCTTGTTGCCTTTTAGTTCGATCTTGGAAATAACCGGGCGTTCAACTACCTGGAATACTAGCGTATTTTCAGCTTGAATTGCCTTGATATCATCAAACAAGCCTGAGGCATACAGACTCCGGATCGCATTGGCAATAATCGGATCATTGACACGATCACCACTATTGATTGGCACCAGGCCATACACATTTTCGGGAGTGAGACGAACCAGTCCGTCAAATTTTATATCTTGTACTACGAATTCATCTGCTGCATATACTTGTTGTGCAACTGCCATAGCACTAACGAGTGCCAAAGGCATAAATAAATGTGTGTGCTGCATGCCAGTCTTTTCCGCTTGTTAATTTATTCCATCTACGTTGTTATAAACGCATAAAATCATTAAATAGTGCAAGTAGCATCATACTACCCAGCAATACCATACCAATTTTTAAGCCAACCAATTGTATTTGTTCAGAAACAGGTTTACCACGTAATAATTCAATAAAATAGTAAACCAGATGTCCGCCATCAAGCATTGGAATTGGCAGTAAATTTAATATCCCTAAACTTACACTCATTAGCGCCATAAAGGAAATAAAAGTTTGCCATCCCATTTCCGCACTTTGACCTGCCACTTTGGCAATCGTGATTGGACCAGATAAATTATCCAGACCAATCAGACCACGAACCATCTTCACAATCGAGTTCAGAATCATCGAAGACAGTTGTGTCGTTTTGTCAAAAGCCATGACCAGTGCTTCAGTCGGACTATATTGAATTGTCTGTTTATATTCTGCCGGGATTGTAATTTTACCTGGGTCACTTTGTACACCCAGCATACCCGTCACTTTACCCATATTGTCACGTTTCGCCTGTGGCATCACCTGTAAATGCACCACCTGGTTATTACGTAATACATCTATTTTTAATAATTTTTCTGGTGATGCCTGGACAACCTGTACCACATCAAACCAGTTTTTCATCGCCACACCATCAATGGCAATGATCTTGTCACCTTCCTTCATGCCTTGGCGGATTGCAGCCCCATCGTCACTGAGCTTAGATACCACGGCAGGAATTTCTGGACGATACGGTATAAAACCTAAAGTATCCAGTGGAGACTGTGACTGATCTTTCAGAAAACTCTGAATCGGCAATTGGAAACTTTTTATCTGTCCATCACGTTCGGCCTGAATCGTAATCAGCCCGGTTTCACCAACACGATCAACCAAGGCATAATTCAGCTTTTCCCAGGTTGCGACTTCAGTGCCATCCACTGCGGTAATTTTGTCACCTTGCTGCATCTGTACAGCAGCTGCAGGTGTATTAGGCAAAACCTGACCCACACGGGTATTTAACTGCTCTTGTGCAGGTAAAAATAAAATCCAGAATAGAATCACTGCAAAGAAAAGATTAATTAAAGGACCAGCCGCAACAATCGCGATACGTTTCCATGGATGTTGACGATTAAATGCTTTAGGGAGGTCCTCTTCAGGTACATTACCTTCACGTTCATCGAGCATTTTGACATAGCCGCCAAACGGCAAAGCAGAAAGCTGATACTGGATACCAGACTTTTTTGAAGTCCATTTAATTAGCGTTGGACCAAATCCAATCGAATAAACTAAAACCTTTACGCCAAGTTTTCGAGCTACAAAGTAATGTCCAAATTCATGGATCGCAATCAGAGGACCTAATAACAGAATTGCAGCTGCGATAATAAACAAGGCGTTCATGGCTTAACTTCCTTTATTCACAACGAATTGACGGGCGATATCACGCGCCTGCCGATCAGCCTGAAGAATCACTTCCAGCTGATCTGCTGTCCGATTGTCCATCGAATTCAGCGTATATTCAACTATCTGAGGTATTTGAATGAAAGTAATTTTTTCATGCAAAAATGCTGCCACGGCAATTTCATTGGCTGCATTCAGAATAGCAGGCGCAATCCCGCCTTGCTGCATTGCCTGGCGTGCCAGTTTTAATGCAGGAAAACGCTGGGTATCCGGTTGCTGGAAATTCAGTTGTGAATGTACAAATAAATCTAATGGAGCGACATGCGTACTGATCCGCTCTGGCCATGCCAAGGCATGTGCAATCGGGGTACACATATCCGGGTTACCCATTTGCGCCAAAGTTGAACCATCTACATATTGAACCATGGAGTGAATAATACTCTGTGGATGCACGACAACTGTAACAAATTGTTCTTTTACTGCAAATAAATGACAGGCTTCAATCAGTTCCAAACCTTTATTCATCAAGGTTGCTGAATCTACTGAAATTTTTTGACCCATTGACCAGTTTGGATGTTTGCAGGCTTGTGCTGGTGTGACCGTCTGCAGCTGATCGAAAGTATGATTTAAAAATGGACCACCAGAGGCAGTTAACAGAATCTGCTGTACACCCAGTTTTGGCTGACCGTTACGCTCAGCATCGAAGTAATTCGCCGGCAAACACTGGAAAATTGCATTGTGCTCTGAGTCCACAGGTAGCAATAAAGCCCCATGATCACGAGCAGCCTGCATCATAATATCACCAGACATCACCAAAGCTTCTTTATTAGCCAACAGGACGCGTTTTCCCGCTTTGACCGCAGCCAATGTCGGCAAAAGGCCAGCTGCACCAACAATCGCCGCCATGACTATATCTACTTCTGGATGTTCAGCAACAGCAATCAAGCCTGCTTCATCTGGTAAAATTTCTATTTCGGATAACTGTTGCTGTTTCAGCAATTGTGCCAGTTCATCTACTTTAAAGGCTGGCACCACAGCGATTTTTGGTCGAAACTGCTTACAGATCTCGACCAGTTCAGCAATACGGCTTTGTGCAGTCACAGCATATACGCTGTAAGCTTCAGGATGTCGCTGCAGGATTTTTAAAGTACTTTGCCCAATAGAACCTGTAGCACCCAGTATACAAACAGCTTGTGACATTTATAAATCTACGCCAATTAGTTTTAAGACATACATGCCTGCAGCAAAAATCGGCGCTGCAGCCAGGAGAGAATCAATACGGTCCAATACACCACCATGTCCTGGCAGAATACGTCCCGAATCTTTAATACCAGCACGACGTTTGATCATCGATTCAAACAGGTCACCAAGTACAGAACTAAAGACTGTTAATACTGATAAAATCAGGAATAAAAGCAGTTCGGGAATACTGATATCGAGATAAAGTAATGTGACTGTAATGACAATCAACATGGATGTGACGATTCCGCCATACAACCCTTCAACCGATTTGTTTGGACTAACTTTCGGTGCGAGCTTTTTATTGCCGAACTTGCGTCCAATAAAATAGGCACCACTGTCTGCCCCCCAAACCAGCAAAAACAGATACATTAACCACCAAGGTGAATGCTGCCAGACTGAATAGATTGCAGTGACCGCCGCCGAGATCAGGATCACACCAATGCCATTTAAAGTAACATTGTACCAGCCATCATATTCAGGATAGGATTTAACCCAATAGATGCTGAGGATCCAGGTCAAAATCGATGCCGCCCAAAGCAGCATGGAGATGTCTGAAAAATAGAGTGCAAGTGCTGAAAGAACTGCTGTGAGTAAGCCATAACCCCAAGCAAACGGCTTAATTACTTTTTCCCCCTGATGTGGCATGAGTTTAAACCACTCATAACCTGCCACACCTGCAGCAACGACCATCAACACAAACATTGGGTAATATGCAGTAGTGGCAAACATACAACTGAGTACAACAGCCACCAAAACCAATGCGGTTATAATCCGCTCTAACATGTATTAATTCTCAAGTTTCTCTTGCTGAATCTGTTCTGATGTCTTACCAAACCGACGTTCACGCCCACCAAATACGGCAAAGGCATCGTCAAGTTCTTCCGTGGTAAATTCTGGCCATAAGGTTTCAGTAAAATACAGTTCCGCATAAGCTGCCTGCCAGAGCAGGAAGTTTGACAAGCGGAAATCTCCACCGGTACGGATTAACAGATCCACAGGTGGTAAATCACTAAGACTTACATATTGACCAAAAACATCAGCATTAATTGCATCAAGTTCTAATTTATTTGTTAAAACATCCGCAGCAATTCGCTTCGCAGCCTGCGCCATATCCCACATACCACCATAACTAATGGCAATAGTGAGCGTCATGCTATCGAACTTAGCAGTCCTTTCCTCAGCATGCAACATCAAAGCTTGCAACTCTGGAGATAAACGGCTGCAATCACCAATAAAGCGCAAGGCAATATTGAATTTTTCCATGCGCGGTAACTGTTCATGGATGGTGTCTTCGAGCAATCGCATGAGCAGATCCACTTCATACTGCGGACGATTCCAGTTTTCACTCGAAAACGCAAATACAGTTAAAGCCTGGATTTTTCTTTTTCTACAGTGTTCTACAATTGGATCAAGGACGCTTTTACCTTCACGGTGTCCTTCACCCTTTTGCATCTGATTTTTTTTGGCAAAACGATTGTTGCCATCCATGATGATGGCAACATGTTTTGGAAGACGGGAACTCTCTTCAGAAAAGGTCATTGATGAATTAGACCTTCATCAATTCAGCTTCTTTTGCAGCCAAACGTTTATCAACTTCAGCAACATATTTATCGGTAATTTTCTGGATTTCGTCAGAAGCACGACGCTCTTCATCTTCAGAAATTTCTTTTTCTTTCAATAAAGCTTTGATATCGCCTAAAACATCACGACGAATGTTACGGATCGCAACTTTAGCGTTTTCAGCTTCGTTACGCGCAACTTTCTGCATGTCACGGCGAGTTTCTTCAGTTAACGCAGCCATTGGTACACGAATTGCGTCAGCAGTAATTGGGTTAAGCCCTAAATCTGATTCACGAATGGCTTTATCAATTGCAGCAACCATTGAACGCTCAAATGGTTGAACCAGCAAGGTACGTGAATCTTCAACACCTACGTTTGCAACCTGGTTCAATGGCACGTCAGAGCCATAGTAAGGAACCATAACACCGTTCAGAATCGATGGATGTGCACGTCCAGTACGAACTTTGGCAAAACCATGCTCCAACGAGTCAAGTGACTTGTTCATACGGTCTTCTGCGTCTTTTTTAAGATCGTTAATCATATGATCTTCCTTACTTAATTCTAAAAAATGTAAAAGCTAAATTTTGACTAGTATAAAGTGCTTCAAGGTTCACGTCATCAATTGGTAACGTGAGTACCCTCTTTTTCACCCATCACAACGGACAATAAAGCACCAGACTTGTTCATGTCGAAAACTTGTAGCGGTACGTTATGATCACGGCATAGGCAAATCGCCGTTAAATCCATCACACCCAGTTTTTCATCAAGCACTTGGTCAAAGGTTAAGGTTTCGTATTTAACAGCATCTTCAAATTTGCTTGGATCTTTATTATAGACACCATCAACTTTGGTTGCTTTCAGAATCAGGTCCGCTTCAATTTCAATACCACGCAAGCAAGCTGCTGTATCAGTGGTAAAGAACGGGTTACCTGTACCTGCAACAAATACGCAGACTTCACCACGCGTCAGGTGACGAATCGCATCACGGCTTGAGTAAGATTCTACAACGGTGCCAATTGGCAATGCTGAAAGTAAACGTGTCTTGATGTTACGGCGTACCAGCGCATCACGTAATGCCAGACCGTTCATCACGGTTGCCAGCATACCCATCTGGTCACCGGTTACACGACCAACCAGACCATCTTTCTGCAACTGGCTACCACGGTACAAGTTACCACCACCGACAACAATACCGACCTGTACACCCAATCCAACCAGGTGTGCAATCGCTAAAGACATCTGGTCAAGGATTGGTGCATCAATACCCATATCCTTATTGCCGGCAAGCGCTTCACCTGAAAGTTTCAGCAAAATACGGCCAAAACGCGGCTTTTTAGAATCCAACATCATCAAACTCCAAATTATTTCATTTAATTTTATCTAGGTATTAGGCTGATTTAATCGAAATCAGTTTTGCAAACAGGTCATATTCGTCTGCATCGGTAATTTCGACTTCAAGCAAAGCACCTGTCTTAATCAGGCTCTTGTCGATATCTTCAACAAATACATTCCCATCAATCTCTGGTGCATCGGCATAAGAACGTGCTACAGCAACCGGGAATTCCTCTTCCAGATCATCGACTAGCACTGTCATTTTCTGACCGATACGCTTTTGCAGCTTGGCTGCTGAGATCGCTTGCTGCACCTGCATGAAACGTTCATAACGTTCTTGCTTGATTTCTTCCGGCACATGATCTGGCAGATCATTCGCTGCTGCACCTTCAACTGCTGAATAAGTGAAACAACCCACACGATCCAGCTGAGCTTCCTGCAACCAGTCCAACAACATTTGGAAGTCTTCTTCGGTTTCACCCGGGAAGCCCACTACAAATGTCGAACGCAGCACCAATTCAGGACATTTTTCACGCCATACTTTCAAACGTTCTAATGTATTTTCACTGTGCGCAGGACGCTTCATCAGCTTTAATACTTTAGGACTTGCATGCTGGAATGGAATATCCAGGTATGGCAGAATTTTGCCTTGTGCCATCAGATCAATCACCGCATCCACATGTGGATATGGGTAGACATAGTGCAGACGCACCCAGATGCCTAACTGACCCAGCGCTTCACACATATCATAGAATTTGGTCTTAACTGGCTGACCATTCCAGAAGTCAAGTTTGTACTTGGTATCCACGCCGTAAGCAGAAGTATCCTGGGAGATGACGAGTACTTCTTTGACACCTGAACGTTTTAGCGCTGCAGCTTCTTCAAGCACAGAACCGACTGGACGCGATACCAGATCACCACGCATGCTTGGGATAATGCAGAAAGTACAACGGTGGTTACAGCCTTCTGAAATTTTCAAGTACGCATAGTGTTTTGGAGTAAGGCGAATGCCTTGCTCAGGAACCAGATCAATAAATGGATTATGTTTTGGCGGTTCAGGGACATATTGATGAACCGCATCCATTACTTCTTCATAAGCCGCAGCACCAGTCACTTTCAGGACATTCGGATGCATTTGGCGAATCTTGTCTTCGTCTTTACCTAGACAGCCCGTCACAATCACGCGACCATTCGCGCTCATCGCTTCACCGATGGCGTCTAGAGACTCTTGTACTGCAGATTCAATAAAACCACAGGTGTTTACCACTACTAAATCAGCACCGTCATAATCCGATGCGACATCATAACCTTCAGTCTTCAACTGAGTTAAAATTCGTTCAGAATCTACCAATGCCTTAGGACAACCTAAAGAAACAAAACCGACTTTGGGGGACTTCATGAATCTGCGCTCCACTAGAATGCGCGTATTGTATGTCTTTTCGAAACATAAAAACAGTTGAAATGGAGACTGATTACATCAAGCACCAAAATAAAGCCATAAAATATTCAATATAATTATACATGCACCAAAATTGAACATTTATGATTTACATGCTGATTTTTATCAGCTATACCATTAACAAATCATGCATCTTCATGACCCCACTTCCATTTCATTGCAATAATTTAGGGATTATTTAAAAAGTTGGCGTGCATTTTGCTTAATGTGCATCAAATGAGAACTTAAGACTTTAAATTTTGCTTTATGAAGATGCCATTGCGCTATTTTAATACAGGAAAACCATCGCTAATGGATCAGCCCCTTTCCATCGACTATCGCCTTTTGGTGGACAACCTGACCACTGCTGTCATGCTGATTGATAGCAACCTGAATATCTATTACCTGAACACTGCCTGCGAGGCCATGTTCGATATCAGCTTGTTACGCGCATTTGGCACACCGGTATTAAATATCCTGCAAGCCCCTACAGATGAGTTCAATACTGAAGAGTCGCTGTATAACACCCTGCATACTGGACAACCTTATACCCGCCGTGAAGCGACCATTATTGTCAATTTTAAAGATATTCATGTGGATTACACGGTTTCGCTACTGAATGCAGGCAAACCACATCACCCCTTATTGCTGATTGAGCTGAATCAGCGTGACCGTATGTTGAAAATCTCACGTGAAGAAAACTATATTCAGCAACATCAGGTGGCGCGCCAGTTGATCCGTGGTGTAGCACATGAAATCAAGAACCCGCTTGGTGGTATTCGTGGTGCAACACAGCTTCTCGCACGTAGCCTGGATGATCCGAAATACAAAGAATTTACAGATATTATTATCAGTGAAGTGGATCGCCTGAGAAATCTGGCGGATAGTATGCTGGGTTCACGTCAGTTACCAAGCTATGAAATGGTCAACGTCCATGAGCCTTTAGAACGTGTCCGCTCACTAATTGTAAATCAGACCAAAAAGAAAATTAAAATCACTAGGGACTACGACCTGTCCCTGCCAGAAGTTTTAGCAGACCGCGATCAGCTGATTCAGGTCATGCTGAATATCTGTGTGAATGCGGTTCAGGCGATGACTGAAAACAAAGACTTCTTTGTCGAGCATCAGCCTGAACTGATTTTAAGAACCCGTATTCAGCGTCTATATACTATTAATGGTGTGATTCATCGTTCAGTGGTACGCATCGACATTGAAGATAATGGTCCGGGTGTACCAGACGATATTATTGAAGCCGTTTTCTACCCGCTTGTGACCAGCCGTGCCAAAGGAACCGGCCTGGGCCTCAGTATTGCTCAAAATATAATGCACCAACATAACGGAATGATTGAATGCCAGTCAGTTCCAGGAAAAACCGTATTTAGCTTATTTTTACCTTGGGAGTCAGATCATGTCGCGAAATAAAATATGGGTGATTGATGACGATCGTGCCATGCGTTGGGTACTCGAAAAAACATTCAAAGAAGAAGGTTTCGACGTTACCAGTTTTGAAGAAGCCCAGTCAGCACTTGATCAGCTGAGTGTGGATGCACCAGATGTGATCCTGACCGATATCCGAATGCCGGGTATTGATGGCTTAACCTTTTTAGGTAAGGTCAAGAATACTAATCCTGATCTGCCTGTCATAATTATGACGGCGCACTCGGATCTGGAATCAGCGGTATCCAGTTATCAGACCGGTGCCTTCGAGTATCTGCCAAAGCCATTTGATATTGATGAAGCGCTAGCATTGGTGAATCGTGCCATCCTGCACATCACCAAGTTACAGCAACAGGAATCTGCAAAAGCGACTCCAACAATTCAATCGACTGAAATTATCGGTGAATCTCCTGCAATGCAGGAAGTATTCCGCGCTATCGGCCGTCTATCTCAGTCGCATATTACTGTTTTGATTAATGGTGAATCAGGTACAGGTAAAGAATTGGTGGCACATGCTTTGCACCGCCATTCACCACGTAGCAATAAGCCATTTATTGCCCTGAACATGGCCGCGATTCCGAAAGACCTGATTGAGACTGAATTGTTTGGTCATGAAAAAGGCGCTTTTACCGGTGCAAATACGCAACGTCAGGGCCGTTTTGAACAGGCCAACGGCGGTACGCTGTTCCTGGATGAAATTGGTGACATGCCATTTGAAACACAAACTCGTTTGTTACGTGTCCTAGCTGATGGTGAATTTTACCGTGTAGGTGGTCATATTCCAGTCAAGGTTGATGTGCGTATCGTGGCAGCAACTCACCAGGATCTGGAAAAACTGGTACACGATGGCCGCTTCCGTGAAGACTTGTATCACCGCCTGAATGTAATTCGTATTCATATTCCTAAACTGGCACACCGTTCTGAAGATATTCCAATGCTGGCACAGCATTTCCTGGCACGTGCAGGCAAAGAGCTTGGTGTCAATCCGAAGATTCTGCGTCCTGAAACTCAGGAATATATGCAAAAGCTGCCTTGGCAAGGAAACGTGCGTCAGCTGGAAAATACCTGTCGCTGGTTAACGGTTATGATCACAGGTCGTGAAGTTTATCCAGAAGACTTGCCACCTGAACTGAAACAGATTCCTATCCAGCAGGACAATGGTGCACCAATTCCAAATCTGAATCAGGTTGCTCCGCATCATTGGGATGAATTACTGAACCAATGGGCAATTCAAAAGCTAAAAAATGGTGAGATGAAGATTCTCGACATCGCAACACCAATGTTTGAACGCACTCTGATTAATGCAGCCCTTCAGCAAACTCGTGGCCGTAAACGCCATGCTGCTGAGCTTTTAGGTTGGGGTCGAAATACATTGACGCGCAAACTTAAAGAGCTGGGTATGGACAGTGCAGATGATGATGTTGAAGAAGAAGTTGAAGGTTAATTTTTAAAGTTAGCCACAAAAAAGCGCCAATTGATTTGGCGCTTTTTTCATTCTGAGATTTAAGCAGTAAGGCCAATATAACGTGAATAACCTTCCACACCCAGATCCGATTTTAAAATTATAAATTCCGGATAAGTACTTGCAGTCAACTCTGCGAACATATTGACCTGATCATCATTGGCATGTAAATCATCCACAGTATGTTGCATGGTCTGTTCAAACTCATCAGTGATGTATTCAAAACCAATATCCATGGCAATAAACAGGGTATGTTCACAAGGCTGGACATATTGCTCTTCTTGCCAGTTAATAATCTGTTGCTGGCAATGTAGGCAGGTAATATTGTCGGTCGCGTCTATATCCAGCTCAATTAACTGATAGCTCATATCTCAATTTCGTTTTTTAGTTCAACTTATATTAACAAAAACTACCTGTTAAATAATCTGTCTAAATATCTTCAAATAAAAAAAGCCAGCCATCAGACCAACTTTTTTCATAGATAGATCACTTAAATTAATGCTTGTTTTTTGTCTTATAACGGGACAGAGCAGTGACTGCCACAGCAGAAATCACCACAGCCGGCAAGCTGGCCCACAGAATACCTGTTGTTCCCAAGCCCAATGCCAGAATCTTGCCAGATAAAAGTGGACCAGTCATGGCACCCAAACGCCCGAGTGAAATCGCACTTCCCACTCCCGTAACTTTACCTGCCCCTGAGTAGAAGATTGGAGAAATACCATACAGGATAGATTGGCCACCGGTAGAGAAAATTCCACCCATTAAACCGGCCAGGATCAGCAATGGAATCACTTTACTGGTAAAGAGCAGAATCAATACAATTGCCAGGCCTACATAAATGATAGCAGCCACTTGCCAGAGTTTCAGGCGATCTAATAAATAACCTAGCCCTAAAGTACCAATTACAGCACCAACCTGGAAGATCAGCATGATACTAAAAGCTTCCTGCTTGGAAAGCCCCTGTTCCATCAGTAAATTTGGTAACCAGCTGATCAGGATATAGTTAATCATTAAGGTAAAGAAAAAGCCGAACCACAATGGCACAGTACGTTTATATTGTTCCTGTTTAAACAGTACTTCAGCCATATTGGGTACTGCGATCTGTTGCTCAGTCGTTTAGGCTTTAACAGCACTCGGTTTATCTATTAAAATCAAAGCTATGAAAGGCAGCAGGACCAATGGTGTCAAACCACCGATCAGGAATAGTGTTTGCCAGCTAATGTCCTTAAAATAGATTGCCAGCCCGGCAACAAAAATCGCACCTACAGGCAAACCACAATACATTAAGCTATTCAGCTTACCCCGGTTAAGTTCAGTCGCCTCATCCCCCACTACTGAAATCATGGTGGGCATCGCAGCCCCTAAGCCCAACCCCGTCAGGAAACGTGCCGCATATAAAATTTCAATACTTGGTGCGATCGCTGTAAGTGCAAAGAACACCCCGAAAATAGCCACTGACAGCATTAAGACTCGTTTCTGACCTAAATAGTCCGCGATTCGCCCACCAAAGAAAGCGCCGAACAACATACCAAAAACGCCGAGACTAAATACATAGCCCATTTGCACCTGATCAAGTGCAAACGTTTCTGCAATACCTTTGGCTGCAATTCCAGGGGCTTGTAAATCAAAGCCTTCAAAAAATGCGACCTAGAAACACAAAAATATCACCAGAAATTTTTGTATTTTTTCCTTTTGTGTCAACATCATGATTCATCTTCCTCAATTCCAGGCTTTTTTTGGCCTAGCCCACTGCCTAATTGTTAATCTAATCCTTTCGAATAAATAGCACTACAATGGTAGGATTTGAAATGTAAGGATTTGCTTTTTCACCTCCAAATAAGACTTAAAAACAATGACAGTGATTCTATTTTTAGATGAAAAATTATCAATATTATTATTTTTCAATGATTTATTTTATTGGTAGCTTTTAACTATGGAATCATTCATCTCGGTGATTATTAACTTTTATTTATAAAAAAACCCGCATTACACGGGCTTCTTTAATTCAAAATCTTAAGCAGATTTTTTTGTTTGTGCATTCTTGCGAATCGTAATCATCACCAGTTGAACTGCAGCAGGGGTTACACCCGGAATACGGCTTGCTTGTGCAAGCGTTTCAGGACGAACATCTTTTAACTTCAAGGTAATTTCACGAGAAAGACCTGAAACGATGTCATAGTTAAAATCAGTAGGAATCTTGGTTTCTTCCAAACGCTTCATTTGCGCTACATCTTGGTGCTGACGGTTAATATAACCTTCGTATTTCACCGCAATCTCAATTTGGTCGCCTACTTGAGCTGACACGTCAGAACCAGTAAGTTCTGCAATTTGAGCAAAGCTAATATTAGGACGTTTTAATAAATCAATTGCAGAACATTCTTTAGAAAGATCTGCACCTGTCATCTCAACGAATTTTTTACCCATTGGATTGTTTGGCGCTGCCCAAAGATGTTGCAAACGACCTGTCTCACGCTCAACCGCTTCCATTTTCTCGCAGTAAGCCGCCCAACGCTCATCATCCACCAGACCCATTTCACGACCGATTGGTGTTAAACGTTGATCCGCATTGTCTTCACGTAACATCAAACGGTATTCCGCACGTGAAGTGAACATACGATACGGTTCTTTAGTACCTAAAGTAATTAGGTCATCAACTAGTACGCCCATGTATGCTTCATCACGTTTTGGTGTCCATTGCTCTTGATCCCACGCACGACGTGCTGCGTTCAAGCCTGCAAGTAAACCTTGCGCACCTGCTTCTTCATAACCTGTTGTACCGTTGATTTGACCTGCAAAGTACAAGTTATTAATCGCTTTGGTTTCCAAAGTGAATTTCAACGCTTGCGGGTTGAAGTAATCGTATTCAATCGCATACCCTGGACGAAGAATGTGTGCATTCTCCATACCACGGATTGAGCGCACCAATTCAAACTGCACATCAAATGGCAATGATGTTGAAATACCATTTGGATACAACTCGTGCGTATCTAAACCTTCAGGCTCAAGGAATACTTGGTGAGAGTCTTTATCGGCAAAACGATGAATCTTGTCTTCAATCGATGGGCAATAACGTGGACCCACACCTTCGATTACACCAGTATACATTGGTGAACGGTCTAAACCGCCACGGATAATGTCATGAGTTTTTTCATTGGTATGTGTAATCCAGCAGTTCACTTGTTCAGGGTGCATTGAAGCATCACCCATGAATGACATGGTCGGAGATGGGAAATCACCCGGCTGTGGTGTCATTACAGAGAAATCAACTGAACGTGCATCAATACGTGGGGGCGTGCCTGTTTTTAAACGACCGACTGGAAGTTGAAGTTCACGTAAACGATGCGCCAATGAAATTGATGGTGGATCGCCTGCACGACCACCGCTTGATTTTTCAAGACCGACGTGAATCACACCACCTAAGAATGTACCTGCAGTTAACACCACAGTTTTCGCATCAAAGCGAATACCCATTTGGGTTACTACACCTTTAACGGTATCGCCTTCAACAATCAGGTCATCCGCTGCTTGTTGAAAAATATCAAGATTCGCTTGGTTTTCTAATGTTTCACGAATCGCAGCTTTATAACGTACACGGTCAGCCTGCGCGCGCGTCGCACGAACCGCAGCACCTTTACGTGAGTTTAAAATTCGGAATTGGATACCGCCTTTGTCAGCAGCAAGTGCCATTGCACCGCCCAAGGCATCAATTTCACGCACCAAGTGCGATTTACCAATACCACCGATGGCTGGGTTACAGCTCATCTGCCCTAAAGTCTCAATATTGTGAGTTAAGAGTAAAGTCTGTCGACCCATACGCGCCGCAGCCAATGCTGCTTCCGTACCTGCGTGACCGCCACCGATCACAATGACATCGTATACTTTAGGATAGTGCATAGTGGTATTTGAGAGATTAAAAAAGGATAGCCGAAGATTATAGCAAAAATTGCAGAATAGTTGACAAATTCAGTGGAATTAATTCAAGGTCACCCTATCGTATTTTTATAAACCTTCTTAATTGTCACTTAATCTTTCATTTTTTAGCAAAACACCGATAAATCAATACATAGAGCTTGTATTGGTTACCTGATCGCAATTGTATGCAGCTGAGTATTTTCTAAGATGTAAATTTGACGCCACACGAAGAAAAAAGGTGAAATAAATGGATAAGAAAATATTATTTTCAATAATGCTCGGTGCACTATCAGTAACAGGCATGGCAACTGCAAATGATAAGGTTGCTAAAGTTTACAATCCAGATTTGTATCAAAAAGTCTGTAAAGGCAAATCAGCTGGTGATGCCGTAACTTTTGCTCATCGTGGTATTATCTGGAACGGAACCTGTGAACCACAGTTTTTTTCCAACTCTAAAACAACCTTAATGGGTGATGAAGCTGAAATTTACAGTGCTTGTCAAGACGCTTCTGGAAACACCACAACCACCGTTAATGGTCAGGAAATTAGTGGTAAATGTGCCTTGGGCTTCACTCCTCCTCGACCTAAATAAAGCTCTTTGAAGTGATACAAGAATAAATGGGCAAAATTGAGGTTTTGCCCATTTTCTATTGATTATTTAATAATTTACGTTAAACTTAATTTAAAAATGAAGATCCAATAATAAAAAGGACATTCTATGGATTCGGTATTTTTTGTTTTTTTATTGCCGGTACTGCTGGCAATTTTAATGATGGGGTTAGGACTTGAATTACGCGTCAAGGATTTTATTCGTGTACTCAACTATCCTAAGGTCATTTTTATTGCCTTATTTATCCAGCTGATCCTGTTGACCAGTCTGGCTTTTCTGATTTGTATCATATTGGATTTGCCGCCGCTACTGGCAGTGGGTTTAATGCTGCTGGCAGCCTCTCCGGGTGGACCAACTGCCAATCTTTTCAGCTACCTATATAAAGGTGATTTAGCGCTTAACTTCACCCTCACTACAATTAATACTTTTATATCGATCTTCACCCTGCCTTTTATTATTAATTTATCCTTACATTTTTTCCTGGGCAGTGACGATACCATTACCATGCCAGCCATGAAGATGGTTCAGGTATTTTTTATCATATTACTTCCTGTTATCTTCGGTATGGCATTACGGGCTAAATTCCCAAGGCTCACAATCACTGTCAATCGCTCAATGCGTATTTTCGCAATTGGCTTCCTCATTGCATTATTTGTATTTGCAGTCGTACGCGAACGCCATAATCTGATGGAATATTTCAATAGCATCGGAATCGCAACCGTAATTTTTGGCTTTTCCAGCCTGTTTATTGGTTATTGCCTACCTTTACTGCTTGGTATTCCAGACCGTCAGGCACGTGCTTGTACCTTTGAGGTGGGCATTCATAATACCGCTGTTGCCATAACTATCGCTATTACCGTATTAGGCAATAATACTATTGCCATCCCTGCGGGTATCTATACTATTGTCATGTACACTCTTGCCACCTTTTTTGGCATTATCCTGAGCCGTCAACGCATCATTTATCAGAAATCTAAGCATCGTTTATCAGATTTGTAAACACGCTATGTAAACCATAATTTCCTCTGTATGCTGGACTTAAAAATAGATAAAAAAGACATTTAAATAAGGAGTATACAGATGGATTCTGGCTTTATTACCATATTGTTACCACTGGCTTTAGCGATCATTATGATGGGGCTTGGACTTGAACTTACCCCACGTGACTTTAGCCGAGTTACCCGCCATCCCAAAGCTGTACTCATCGCACTTTTCTGTCAGCTGATTATCCTAGTGGGAATCGCCTTTGCACTATGTAAACTACTAGCTTTACCACCACTGTTATCAGTCGGTTTGATGCTCTTGGCTGCTTCTCCAGGCGGTGCCACAGCCAACCTGTTTAGCTACCTATTCAAAGGTGATCTAGCACTGAATATTACTTTGACAGCAATCAACTCAGTCATTGCTGCAATTACCCTGCCTTTAATTATTAACTTCTCGATCTTGCACTTCATGCAGGATGGTCAGCAAGTTGGCCTGCAATTTGGCAAAATTCTGCAGGTCTTTGCGATTATTCTGATTCCAGTTGGGATTGGCATGCTGATTCGTCATTATGCACCAGGTGTGACAGCAAAATTGAATCGACCACTGCGGATTTTTGCTATTACTTTTCTGGTTCTTATTATTGTCGCAACCATTGTGAAGGAACGTGCCAATATCAGTGAATATCTGACTCAAGTCGGACTGGCAACTGCCTTATTCTGTATCCTCAGCCTTGGCATCGGCTATCTGGTTCCACGACTCCTTAACATTAATAGCGCTCAAGCACGCGCCAGTGCTTTTGAAATCGGTATTCATAACAGCACTCTTGCCATGACCATTGCCCTGACCGTAATTGGCAGCTCAGCAGTAGCAATGCCAGCGGCAGTTTATTCGATTTTTATGTATATATTTGCTGCAATTTTTGGCACTTTACTGAATCGACTTGCACCGCTTCAGGTACAAAAACCCCTGACAAATCTAGATTAGATAAAGTCTAAAACCTTTAAAAGGATGTCTCAGGCATCCTTTTTTTTATTTACACCTGCACAGCAATCTAGCCGCACAAAAACCGGAACTTCCGTTACAATAGCTTTTTGAAAAGATATACATAAGGTTATTTCTGTGAAGTGGTTACAAATTCATATTACGGTTGATCAGGCTCAGGTTGATTTCACTGAAACATTACTCAGCTCGCTGGGTGCGGTGAGCGTGACGCTGGATGATGCTGAAAATCAGGATTTACTTGAACCACTTCCAGGTGAAACACCGTTGTGGAATAAAGTGATTGTTACCGGTATTTATGCACAAGAAGAAGGCGAAGAAATCGATGTCGATGCACTCGAAACCTTTATTCGTGCACAAATGCCTGAAGCGCCTATCCGTCATGAATTTCTGGAAGATCAAGCTTGGGAACGCACCTGGATGGATGCTTATGAACCAATTCAGATTTCTGACAAGTTCTGGATTGTGCCAGAATGGATGGAACCACCTGAAGCAGATGCAGTAAATATCAAGCTCGATCCTGGTCTAGCTTTTGGTACAGGCAATCATGCTTCTACTTTCCTCTGCCTGCAATGGCTGGGAAAAACAGATCTCAAAGACAAAATCGTCATTGACTATGGCTGTGGTTCAGGCATTTTAGCGGTTGCTGCCCTGCTACTTGGCGCGAAAAAAGCATATGCAACCGATATTGATCCACAAGCAGTCTTAGCCACCCAACAAAATGCTGAACTTAATGGTGTACTTGATCGGCTTTATGTAGGCTTACCGGAAGAGTTTAACGAAGAGCTTGGTGCAATAAAGGCAGATGTTTTCGTTGCCAATATCCTGGCAGGTCCACTGATGATGCTTGAACCGCACTTTGCAGAATTGGTAAAAGCTGAGGGCGAATTCGCACTTGCGGGTGTTATTGAAGAACAAGTTACTGATGTTACTAGCATTTACTCTAATCATTTTGATATATTAGAAGTAGCGAAGCGTGATGAATACTGGTGTCGAATTTCTGGTAAACGCCATAAGAATTAAATAAGCGTGAATGTATGAGTGATAAACGAACCCTCTGCCCGACTTGTTCCACAATCTACAAAGTAACGGTTGCTCAGTTAACCATTGCTCAGGGTATGGTTTGTTGTCCCAAATGCACCACCTCATTTAATGCACTTTCTCATCTGGTGACCGAACCTCAGCCTTCGACCACTGGCACCCCCCCTGAAGCTAATGTTGAGTCTCTTAGTCCAGCTCAACCTACATCACAATTTGATGCAGACTTATATAACAGCAAGATTTCTTCTCGCCTCAACAATCTTTTACATATTTTTGATGAAAAAGTTGAAAACTCGAATATTGATCTCAAAACCTATTTGAATAATCTAAACTATTTTAGTACCGAGCCCATCAGTGCCCTTCCAGCCATGAACTGGGAAGAAGATACACATGACAGAAGTCAGCGCTCTATCTTGCAATATATTGGCTGGACAGCAATAAATGTATTATTACTCGGCATATTGGTTTTTCAGTTCTTCTGGTTTAATCCACAGTACTTAAAGAATAGTCATGTGATGGGTACAGCGTTTAATGCTGTTTGTGATGTATTCAATTGTTCTAATATGGAAGAACATTACGACCTGATTAATACCAGGAATGTTAAAGTCACGGCATCAGATTCAAAACAAACCCGATTTACAGGTGAACTGATCAATTATCATGATCGCAGCCTGGCCATGCCAGTTTTGCGTCTCGACTTAAAAGATAATGGGGTGATTACTGCTTCCTATACGCTTTCACCTTCAGAATACCTGATTGAAAGTTTAGTGAGCATCCAGCGTATTCCAAAAAATAGTCCTTTTAAATTCGACTTTCAGGTTCCAGTCAAGCGAAAAAGTTTCGATAGCTATAGTTTAGAAATAATTCGTCCTTGATATTGAAAAAAACTATCAAAAAAGATAAAAAAACTAAAAAAAAATGCAGTTTTCTTGCTCACTTTTTTGTAGACAATGGTATTATACGCGCCACGAAAGCTATGTGCTGCCAACTCTTCGCTAATTTTTCACAACAAATACAGTCTTGCTAATGCGCTCTAACACTTATTGCGTATCATGCAGATTTTTTTGTTTGATTTTTGGTCGGTAACAAAAATTTAACAATTGTTACGCTTATATTTCGACCAACTGGCTGAGATGTGTCAAGCTACATGCTCAATGTAATGACCATGTTTTAGAGCTTCTGTTTTAGGATCTAAAACAGAAGCTCATTTAATTTATAGACCACTTTTATATATCACTTTACCCAAGTGGTATTTGATTTTTCGGATTAATTCGCATGAATAGCAAATCTCCTATTTTTACTGCACAATCTGATGTCGCTCTTCGTATTCACGTAGATCGCGCAGTTCGCCACTATTTTGCACAACTGCAAGGCGAGCAACCTTCTCAGGTGTATGACATGGTGCTGGCAGAAATGGAGAAGCCTCTTCTATCTGTAGTTCTAGAATATACGCGTGGTAACCAGACCCGCGCTGCTGAAATTCTCGGCTTAAACCGCGGTACTTTGCGTAAAAAGTTAAAAGCACACGGTTTAATGAGTGAATAAATGATAAAATGCTTGCGTTAATCGCAGGCATTTTTTTTGACTGTAAATTAGCTATTTAGATTTAATCTGTTCCTTGGTAACTGTGACGAAGATCATGACTATTAAACGCGCTTTAATCTCTGTTTCCGACAAAACCGGTATTGTCGAGTTTGCACAAAACCTTGCTGCTCTAGGGGTAGAAATTTTATCTACTGGCGGTACATATAAATTGTTGAAAGACAATAATGTCGCTGTAGTTGAAGTTTCAGAGCACACTGGTTTCCCAGAGATGATGGACGGCCGTGTTAAAACACTACATCCGAAAATTCATGGCGGCATTCTGGCCCGTCGTGGTCTAGACGAAGCTGTGATGGCTGAACACAACATCGATGCGATCGATCTTGTTGTTGTTAACCTATATCCATTTGCTGCGACTGTAGCAAAACCAAACTGTTCACTTGCTGATGCGATCGAAAACATCGACATCGGTGGTCCGACTATGGTTCGTGCTGCTGCAAAAAACCATGCTTCTGTCGGTATCGTAGTGAATGCATCTGACTACGCAACGGTAATTGCTGAGCTTAAAGCGGAAGGTGCTTTATCTTATGCAACCCGTTTTGACCTGGCAGTGAAAGCATTTGAACATACTGCGCAATACGATGGTATGATCGCATCTTACTTAGGCGCTCGCGTAGGTGTCGAGGAGGGTCAGGCTGACAAATTCGCGCGTACTTTCAATACACAATTGAACAAAGCTCAAGATTTACGTTACGGTGAAAATCCGCATCAGTCTGCTGCATTCTATGTAGATCCAGCTGCAACTGAAGCTTCTGTTTCAACTGCAAAACAGTTACAAGGTAAAGAACTCTCTTATAACAACATTGCGGACACAGACGCTGCACTTGAATGTGTTAAATCATTTGCAAAGCCTGCTTGTGTCATCGTTAAACATGCCAACCCATGTGGCGTTGCAGTATCTTTAGACGGTATCAAAGCTGCTTACGATCTTGCTTATGCAACTGATCCAGAATCTGCATTCGGCGGCATCATTGCATTCAACCGTGAATTAGATGTTGAAACTGCACAAGCAATTGTTGACCGTCAATTCGTTGAAGTAATCATCGCTCCTAGCGTTGCTGAAGGCGTGCTTGAAGTCACTGGTGCGAAGAAAAATGTACGCGTACTAGTATGTGGCGAACTTCCAAAGATTGACGAACGTGCTGCACAACTTGACTACAAACGCGTAAACGGCGGTTTGTTAGTTCAAGATCAAGACTTAGGCATGATTACTAAAGATGATCTTAAAGTTGTGACTAAACGCGCACCAACTGAACAAGAAATTGATGACATGATCTTCGCTTGGAAAGTTGCTAAATACGTGAAATCTAACGCGATTGTTTATGCGAAAAATCGTCAAACCATTGGTGTGGGCGCAGGTCAAATGAGCCGTGTCAACTCTGCTCGTATTGCTGCAATCAAAGCTGAACATGCAGGTCTTGTGGTTGAAGGTGCTGTAATGGCGTCTGACGCATTCTTCCCATTCCGTGATGGTATTGATAACGCTGCCAAAGCTGGTATCAAATGCATTATCCAACCGGGTGGTTCTATGCGTGATGAAGAAACAATTGCAGCAGCTGACGAAGCTGGCATTGCAATGGTATTCACAGGCATGCGTCACTTCCGTCACTAATTGATGGATTAAATTGTAATGACAATGTCATTTACATTAAGAGACATAGATTTCTAATCTTGCATAAAGTCCTCTCCTTTAAAGGTTGAGGACTTTATGTCATTTTCGATTCATGGAGTATGAACCGATGAATATTTTAGTTTTGGGTAGTGGCGGTCGTGAACATGCATTGGCATGGAAAATCGCACAAGATGAACAAGTTACACAAGTTTTTGTTGCACCGGGAAATGCGGGTACAGCAACTGAACCAAAATGTGAAAATGTCGCACTGAACATTTTAGATAACACCGCAATTATCGACTTTGCTAAAAACAATGCCATTGAGTTGATCATTGTTGGCCCAGAAGCACCACTGGTAAATGGCGTAGTCGATGCATGTCGCGCGGCAGGTGTGAAAATTTGGGGCCCTACCCAATTTGCTGCTCAGCTGGAAGGCTCTAAAGCATTCGCTAAGCACTTCTTAAAACGCCATAACATTCCAACAGCTTTCTACGATGTATTTACCGAAGTAGATGCAGCGAAAGCCTTTGTAGAGAAAAATGGTGCACCAATCGTGATCAAGGCTGATGGTCTTGCTGCAGGTAAAGGCGTGATTGTTGCCATGACCAATCAAGAAGCATTTGATGCGATTGATGACATGCTGGCTGGCAACAAATTCGGTGATGCGGGTTCACGTGTAGTCATCGAAGAATTCCTTGCAGGTGAAGAAGCCTCTTTCATTTGTATGATTGATGGCGACAACATCTTGCCAATGGCAACATCACAAGACCATAAGCGTATTTTTGAAGGCGACCAAGGTCCAAACACCGGCGGTATGGGTGCTTACTCACCTGCGCCTGTGGTGACGGCTGACGTGTTTGAAAAAACCATGAATGAAGTGATGCGTCCTACCGTTGAAGGTATGAAAAAAGACGGTCATGTTTATACTGGTTTCTTATATGCTGGCTTGATGATTGACGACAAAGGTCAACCAAAAGTGATCGAGTTTAACTGTCGTTTTGGTGACCCTGAAACTCAGCCAATCATGATGCGTTTAAAATCATCATTAGTTGATTTGGTTCAAGCAGGTATCGAAGGCAACTTACCTGCCGAAGCTGAATGGGATGAGCGTAAAACTGTTGGTATCGTGCTTGCATCTCGTGGCTACCCTGAAACGTCTAGCAATGGCGATGTGATTTCAGGTTTAGACACTGAAATGGCAGATGCGAAAGTGTTCCATGCAGGTACGAAAGCACTTGAGAATGGCGATATCGTAACTGCTGGTGGTCGCGTACTTTGCGTAACTGCACTTGGTAACACCATTGGTGAAGCTCAAGCCAAAGCATTAGAGCTTTGCGAAAAAGTGACATTCGACGGCGTTCAATATCGTAAAGATATTGGTTATCGCGCAATTGCACGTGAAAATGCTTAATTTGATTTAAGCATAAAAAACCCCGATTCGTTCGGGGTTTTTTATGCTTATAATTTATTTTTCACTATATAAGCTAGAAGCTCTTTGCCTTTATCAGTAACTATCACATTACTCGCCGTGCTCGTATTTGTTAGTTTCTGTTGTTGCATTAAGTTATGGATTATTAATCTTGGCGCTAACTCATAAAAAATAAACATATCCAGTTTTGTTGCATTCATTGAGTTGTTTACACCAACTACTATCTTATCTTGAAAACTCTTTATTGCATGTAACACAGTAATCTCATCAGGGAAACTATCTTCCTCTTTCTTTAAGCTCTTTAAACTAACCTTTTCTTGTGAGAAAAGCTCAATTAATTCTGCTATATCCTCTTCCGAAGTATTGTTGCTCGCTTTTTTGCGTTTTAATAAAACATTTTCTTGTTGCAGCACTCTATTTTCTTGCTGCAATTTTAAGATTTGATCTAAATATTCTTGAGGATTCTGTACAGAATCAGCCCTAATCCAACCAACAACTTGATTTTCTTTTTCTAATTGTCCAATACTTTCGTGTACTGCTAATTTAATATCTTTATAATCTTCAAAGAATGAGCACATATAAGATGTGACATTAGTTTTAAAATTTTCCCATTTAGGTCGGTTCTCAAGCTCTAAAACCTTAGTACCAACTGATTGAACTTTTGCTTGTAGCGCTTCATCTTCCATGACCACAGCAAACAAAGGTTTGTTTTGTTGCAATGCATAATTATATTCTAACTCTGTATAACTCAATCCTGATTCAGGTTCGATAGATCCATAACGACCACCTAATATCAGCATGTAAATATCAGATTCATCAATCCATTTCTTGATAATGTCCCACTGACTCTTATTTGAAGCTGTGAATAGCTCCATACCTGCTGGAATATGGCCTGCTTTTAAAATCGCTTCTACCGCTGCTTGTCTTTCATTGATTAAATCTAAGTATGTAGATGATATGAAAACTTGATATTTTTTCATTAGATTTCGTATAACAAATTAATTTGATAAATATTCTAATAGAATTACATAAGTTTACAAACAATGATCAATAAATCAGATTAACTTTATCTATGACAAACATCCAAACCCCTCGCCTGATTCTGCGCCAATGGCAGGAATCCGACACTGCCCCATTTATCCAAATGTGTGCAGATGACGAGGTCATGCACTACTTCCCTAAAAAACTCGATGCGACTGAGGCAACTGCTTTTCTAGAACGCATCCGCACAGACATCGAAAAACGTGGTTGGGGCTTGTTTGCCGTAGAACTGAGAGCCACAGGCGAATTCATCGGATTTATTGGTCTGAATGTTCATCCACCTGAACTAGAATTTGCCGATGCCCCTGAAATTGGCTGGCGTTTACTGCCACAATATTGGCATCAAGGCTATGCAACTGAAGGTGCAAAAGCTGTACTGAAATATGCCTTTAGAACCCTGCGTCTAGAGAAAGTCATTTCTTTTACTGCTCGCATCAACACACCATCAGAACGTGTCATGCAAAATATTGGCTTAGAAAAAGTAGGAGAATTTGACCATCCGCTTGTATCTTCCGATCATATCTTGTGTAGACACGTACTCTATGAAAAACAGCGTTCGGATTATCTGCATATCCCCTTCTGTTAAAACATGCTTGCAGTATCATGAACTAAAAAAACCAAGATCAGATCCTGCATCGCCTAGTGAGCATGAAGGAAAGATTTATCTCGTTAAGATAGAATTTTCTTAATTTCCCAAGAATCAGATATTTTTCTTATATTTATCTATATGCATTTTTATGCTTAATATCGGCAAAAATATTATAAAGATCATCTTTTCATCAGAATGAGTATTCAATTTATTTAAAGTAAAAATAATATATTGTAATTACTAACATTTTTATGAATTAGCTATTCACTTAATCAGATAAGCAATCATTTTTTTATTCACTATATTGAATAAACAATAATTGGTATGATTGCGCCCATCCAGAGCATCATTTACGACTATATCTTTAAATAATCTCTATTTACTTTCTCCAAATAGAAAAAGTATATAGCATTTGGTGAACTCTAAACCGATCAAACTAACGTGAACTATTGCAGTACATTTGCATTTTCCCTGCCGGAGCCACATGCGACATCGATCTAGAGTCAGATGAAAGTGTAATAAAACTCCACTTTAACATGACCTTAAAATGCATATACTTTAGGCAACACGAGAATTAGGACATCTTTATGAAAAAGCTACTTGGCGTTTTACTCAGTGCATCTGTATTGACTTTAACTGCATGCGGAAAACAAGAAGCCCCTGCAACGGATGCAGCACAAAACAAAGACTCAGGCGAACTGCAAACAGTGACTATGGCTTCTACAGGTTCAGATGCTGATATCTGGCGCTACATTGCCACTTTACCTGAAACCGAGCAAGCTGGCATCAAGCTGGATGTAAAAAACTTCACCGACTATGTGTCGATGAACACTGCTGTTGCCAATAAAGAAATTGATGTTAACGCATTCCAGTCTTATGCCTATATGGTGGCTTATAACGACGCTAATACACAAAAGATTGCTCCACTTTCTACGACTTATCTTGAGCCAATGGGGATTTACTCAAGCAAAGTAAAAAAAGTAGAAGACTTTAAAACTGGCGCTACGATTGCCATTCCAAATGACGGCGCAAATGAATCACGTGCACTGTTATTATTGCAATCTGCGGGTCTGGTAAAACTTAAACCAAACTTTGATCTGGTTAAAGGTACGCCTGCTGACATCACTGAAAATGCGAAACAGATCGTGATCAAGCCGATTCAAATGGCAACAGCGGTACGTGTAAAAGATGAAGTCGATGCGATTGTTTTAGGTAATACCCTGGCAATGGAAGGTGGTCTGAACGTATTGAAAGATGCGATCTACTATGAAGCCATTGATCAAAGCACTAAAATGAACGTGAACGTTTTAGCAGTTGCAGCCGATCGTCAAAATGATCCTGTACTTCAAAAAGTTGGCCAGTTGTATCATACTCCTGCTGTGAAAGCCTATGTTGATGAACACTTTGGCGGTACAAAGGTTGCGGTAAACAAACCGGTAACTTATTTGACCGAAGCAAAGTAATACAATAATCAATACTCAAAACAGGCAAGGATAACTTGCCTGTTTTTTTATTCGTGATGCAGTATTTGACACTATGATTGAATTTAAAGACATCTCCAAACAGTACGAGCTGAAGGGCCAGACCTTGCATGCCCTGAACCGGATCAACTTGCAGATTCCGACTGGCAGTATCTTTGGTATTATTGGCTATAGTGGTGCTGGTAAAAGTACCCTGATTCGCCTGATTAACCTGCTGGAACGACCAACTTCGGGCCGGGTAATAATTAATGGTACAGATTTTACTGCTTTGGATGCCAAATCATTGCGTCAGGAACGTACCCAGATTGGCATGATTTTCCAGCATTTTAATTTGATGCAGACCAAAACTGTGGCTTCCAATATTGAAATGCCAATGAAACTGCTTGGCTGGAGTAAAGCTGAACGGGAAAAGCGTCTTGAAGAATTGCTGGACTTTATTGATTTAAAACATAAACGCAATGCTTTTCCAGATGAACTTTCTGGCGGTCAGAAGCAGCGTGTCGGTATTGCCCGTGCCTTAGCAAATCATCCAAAGATCTTGTTATGTGATGAAGCAACCTCAGCACTCGATCCGCAAACGACTAAATCTGTACTGCAACTGCTGAAACGCATTAATCAGGAACAAGGCATTACGATTGTGATGGTCACCCATGAAATGGATGTGATTGAAACTGTGTGTGATTATGTGGCAGTCATGGAAAAAGGTGATGTGATTGAAACTGGCTCTACCTTACAGATTTTCAGTCAGCCTCAGCATCCGACCACGAAAAACTTTATTCAAACCGTACTACAGCAAAACTTGCCCGTAAATATTCTGACGAATCTGGAAAATCAGAATCACCACAGTATTTATTGTTTAAAGTTCCTGGGTAGCTCAGCGCAGGAAACTGTGATTCAGGGCGTGATTAAACAGTTTGATATCAGTTTGAATATCCTGTTTGCCAATATGACTGAAATTAATGGTTCGGTGATTGGACAGATGTTTATCCAGCTTCTCGGTGATCCTGCACAAATTACAGCTGCAATACAATATCTCAGAGATCACGGCGTACAGGTAGATCAGGCAGGAGTACAGGAATGAGAGACTTATTTGTACAGTGGCTTACTACGATCACTGCGCCTTTCTGGAAAAGCTCGCTGTCGATGGACCAGTTCGTGACCGCACTGCAAGAAACTTTCCATATGGTGTTCTTCGCGATGCTGTTTGGTTGTATCTGGGGTTTTATTCAGGCGATTACTCTATTAGTTACTCGTCCAAATGGAATTTTGCCAAACCGGGTGATTTATCATGGTCTAAATCCGATTGTAAATGCACTGCGTTCCCTGCCATTCATTATCTTGTTGATCGCAGTGATTCCACTGACTAAATTTCTGGTCGGAACATCAATTGGTACTTGGGCAGCAATTGTGCCTTTGACCATTTATGTGGGGCCTTATATCGGCCGCTTGGTAGAAACCTCTCTGCTGGAAGTAAATGAGGGCATTATCGAATCTGCCCAAGCCATGGGTGCAACGCCAATGCAGATTATCTTTAAGTTTATTTTACCTGAAGCACGCAGTTCACTCATTCTAAACTTGACTACTGCTACCATCAGTTTGATTGGAGCAACGGCAATGGCCGGTGCTGTCGGTGCGGGTGGTATTGGTGACTTAGCGATTTCTTATGGTTATCAGCGTTTTGATACCTCTGTAGTCATCATGACGGTGATCGTATTGTTGATTCTGGTGCAGATTGTACAAAGCCTCGGTGACTGGTTATCCCGAATTCGTTAATCTAGTTCTTTAAATAAAGCCCTCTTTTTGAGGGTTTTATTTTCTACCCATAAAATATCTGTATCTTAAACATCGAAGCGAACACATGGATGCTGCCGTTGATCTGTCTTCCGTAAGCTTTACAACTTATTCAAGAGCCAAGAGGCACCATCAGATCTCTCATAAATTCTTAAAAAAGCATTAGCAATTTGAACCCTTATTGATAAAAAGCCCTATTAAAAAATCAAAAAAGTATTTGTTACATGTCACGGCGACAGGAAGTCGCCTGTTGACCTGTCTTCCGCAAGCTTTACAACTTATTCAAGAGCCAATAGGCACTATCATCTCTCTCATAAATTCTTAAAAAAGCATTAGCAATTTGAACCCTTATTGAAAAAAAGCCCTATTAAAAAATCAGAAAAGTATTTGTTACATGTCATGGCGACAGGGATGTCGCCTGTTGATCTGTGGTACAGGGATGTACCATCAGATCAACAAAGGGGTTTTGTTACTTTTGCCCCGTCAAAAGTAAAAGGAAATATCTCCAAACCTCTAGCCCATAATCAGTTTAAAAGAACAAATCCAAACTTGACCTAAAAGTTAGCCATTTCCCCTCAATTTCAAACTGAAACAATAAATCCCGTGCTAAACTATCGAGTGGTTTTTGCAGGGACTCATTTATGCACTTTGTTCATCTTGGTATTCATACAGAATTTTCGATTACTGAATCCATCGTACGGATACCGGACCTGGTCAAAGCTGCCGCAAATGACGAGATGCCAGCACTCGCGCTAACCGATTTATCTAATCTCCATGCTGCGGTCAAATTCTATAAAAAATGCCTAGATAAAGGCATCAAGCCAATTCTCGGTTCTGAAATTCGCCTGAATGATGCCGAACATCGTGTCACCCTGCTGTCCATGACCAATAAAGGCTGGCGTAACCTGACCGAACTGGTTTCTGAAGGGTTTATTAGCGGCCAACAACTAGATATTCCTTGTGTACAAAAAGATTGGATCTTAAAGCAGCACGATGACATGATCGTATTGCTGGGTATGCAATCTGATGTCGGCAAAATGCTGATTACCTCAAATCCCGATAAGGCTGAACCTTTACTACAAGAATGGGTAGAGAAATTTGGTAATCGCGTATATTTAGCGCTTACTCGTACCAGTCGTCCTAATGAAGACCTTTTCATTGAAGAAGCGGTCAAACTCGCCAAAAAATATAATATCGGTGTAGTCGCACATAATGATGTGCATTTTATTGCACGCGAAGATTTTGAAGCGCACGAAGCACGTGTCTGTATCGCCGATGGTTATGTACTTGGTGATAATCGCCGCCCTAAAACCTATAGTCCTGAACAGTATTTTAAAAGTTCAGCAGAAATGTCAGAGCTTTTCTCGGATATTCCAACCGCGATTGAAAATACCTTTCATATCGCAAGACGCTGCAATGTCACCTTGCGTTTAGGCTTTAATGACCTGCCAGACTATCCGATTCCGGAAGGTCATACCATAGGCAGTTATTTTACCCATTTATGTGAAGTCGGTCTGGAAGAACGCCTAGACTTTCTGTATCCCCCTGAACAACGTGGTGAGGACTGGCCGGAAATCCGTCAGCCTTATGATGAACGTCTGGCCTTTGAAATCAAGATTATTCTGGACATGGGCTTCCCGGGTTACTTCCTGATCGTAATGGACTTCATTCAGTGGTCCAAAGGGAATGGTGTACCGGTAGGTCCGGGCCGTGGTTCAGGTGCCGGTTCTCTTGTAGCCTACAGTTTAAAAATTACTGACCTTGATCCACTGCGTTATGACCTGCTATTCGAACGTTTCTTAAACCCGGAACGTGTTTCGATGCCTGACTTTGACGTCGATTTCTGTATCGCTGGTCGTGACCGCGTAATTGATTATGTAGCGCGTACTTATGGCCGAGAAGCAGTTTCCCAGATTGCGACCTTCGGTACCATGGCGGCCAAAGGGGCAATTCGTGACGTGGCACGTGTCCTCGGTAAATCCTATGGTCTGGCTGATCGCATTTCCAAACTGATTCCCACCAAACCTTTGGGTTTAAGCCTGGAAGAGTCTCTGGAAGCCGAGCCACAACTGAAAGACGTCGTTACCAATCCCTCCAATCCGGATTATGACGATGCTTCTGAAATCTGGGAAATGGCGCTCAAGCTTGAAGGTATTACCCGGAATACCGGTAAACATGCCGGTGGTGTAGTAATTGCACCAACCAAGCTGACAGACTACTCAGCTGTGATGTGTGATGCTGATGGTACTGCGCGTGTTGCCCAATTCGATAAGGACGATGTTGAAGCAGCCGGCCTGGTGAAGTTCGACTTCCTGGGTTTGCGTAACCTGACCGTAATTGAAGATGCGGTTAAGAATATCAATAAACGAATTCAGAGCGATAAACCGCTGGATATTGCTTATATCCCGCTAGATGATAAAGATGCTTATCTGGTCTTTGCTGAAGCCAATACTACCGCGGTCTTCCAGTTTGAATCCGTGGGCATGAAAAAGATGCTGAAAGAAGCACGCCCAAGCAAGTTTGAAGAGATTATCGCGTTCGTATCATTGTACCGTCCGGGTCCAATGGACCTGATTCCTGACTTTATCCATCGTATGCACGGCGGTGAGTTTGAATATCTGCATCCCCTGCTTGAAGGCGTATTAGAGCCAACTTACGGGATTATGGTCTATCAGGAACAGGTAATGCAGGCTGCACAGTTCTGTGCCGGCTATACCCTCGGTGGCGCGGACTTGCTGCGTCGTGCCATGGGTAAGAAAAAGCCTGAGGAAATGGTCAAGCAGCGTAAAATCTTCATTGAAGGTGCTGCGAAAAAAGATATTGATGAGGCCACGGCTAACCATATCTTCGACTATATGGAAAAGTTTGCCGGCTATGGTTTTAACAAATCGCATGCGGCAGCTTATGCTCTTGTTGCTTACCAGACGGCGTGGCTGAAAGCCCATTATCCGGCTGAGTTCCTGGCAGCGGTGATGTCTTCGGAAATGCAGAATACAGATAACGTGGTATTCCTGATTGATGACTGCCGCAAGAATAATCTGGAAGTATTACCACCATCCGTCAATATGTCGATCTACCAGTTCCATGCTACTGATGAAAAAACCATTGTCTATGGCCTAGGAGCGATTAAAGGCGTTGGTGAAGCGGCTATGCAGTCGGTGATTGAATCCCGTCAGAAAGAAGGTCCCTATAAAGACCTGTTTGACTTCTGCCATCGTATTGACCTGAAAAAAATCAATAAACGGACTTTGGAAGCCTTGATTCGTGCCGGTGCTTTGGATTGCTTGGGCATCGAGCGTGCTGACCTGATGGCACAACTCCCTGAAGCGGTACAGGCTGCGGATCAGGCTCGCCAAAACCGTGAAACTGGTATTATGGATCTGTTTGGTGAAGTTGAAGAAGTTCAACGCAAACCTTCTAAGCCAGTCAAACCGTGGTCCGATGAAGTCCGCCTTAAAGGCGAAAAAGATACGCTTGGTCTATATCTGACTGGTCACCCGATTGATGTTTACCGTAATGAGCTGAAAGCTTTTGTACCGTGTCAGATCAATGAACTGCCCCCAACCCGCCGTGGTGTGACGACAGTATTTGCAGGTCTGGTAGTGGATGTAGCCAACTTCCCGAACCGGATGATGGTGACGCTGGATGATGGTACGGCACGGATTGAAGTATCCACCAATCATGAACGTTTTAACCGCTTTAAAGACATCGTTCAGGTGGATCAAGTGGTGGTAATTGAAGGCGAAATTTATGAGCGCGAAGGTTTTGACCGTCCAATGGGTCGTCTGACCAAAGCCTTTAGCCTGAACGAAATCCGCCAGAAACGAGCCAATAGCATCAAGATTACCCTGCAAGCGGAACATTACAGTAAAACCCTCAGCCGTGATCTGCAACAGATTTTAATGCCATATACCAATGTGGATATGAGTACGCATATTCCAGTCATTCTTTATCTGGATTATGACTATGCAACGACTGAGCTGCATCTGGGCCTGAACTGGAAAGTCGCTCCGCTGGATGAGCTGCTGGTCAAATTACGGGACTACTTTGGTAAGGCTGCCTTGCATATTGAATATCAGGTTAAATCTAAAGCTGCCCGCGCGGTATCTTATGAAGAGGCCAAGCCGGTTGAAGTGCCGCCTCCCCCTGCAGATATGAGTATGGATGATGCCCTGGCGCAATATGAAGCCGAGTCTCAGCCGCAATATTCATAAATTCTGACCTTTAAAATATTTATATTGGAATCATCATGAGTCAAATTGACAATGCTGCTGTTTCAGCACATCTCTCCCATGTGCGTATTGTCATGGTCAATACCACTTTACCTGCCAATATCGGCAGTGCCTTACGTGCCATGAAAACCATGGGCTTGTCCAAGCTGGTTCTGGTGGCACCAAAAACCTACCCACATCCGGACATTGATGCCCTGGCTGCAGGTGCAACTGATCTGATCGAGCAGATCGAGATTGTCGAAACCCTTGAAGATGCCATTAAAGACTGCCAGATTGTATTCGGTACCAGCGCACGCAGCCGTACCATTCCCTGGCCTCTTCTGGATGTGCGTCCTGCGGCTGAAAAAGCGCTGTCTGCGGTCGTGCAAGAGCAACAGGAAATTGCGATTCTGTTTGGTCGTGAAGACCGTGGCCTGACCAATGAAGAACTGGCAATGGCAAATTATCACCTCACTATTCCAGTGAATACCGACTACGGTGTACTCAATGTCGCACAAGCAATTCAGGTCATCTGCTATGAACTGCGTATGGCTGCATTGGATCAGGTAGAACATCCACGTGATGCTAAAGCCACCATGCAGGTCATTGATGGCATTGAAATGGAATGGGATGAACCGCTGGTGAATCATGAACAGATGGAACAGTTCTATCCACATTTAGAAAAAATGCTGGCAGAAATTGAGTTTATGGATCCTAAAAATCCACGATTGCTACCTTTACGCTTGCGTCGCCTATTTGGACGTATACAATTAGATCGTATGGAATATCATTTACTCCGTGGTATTTTCAGCCGGGTTCAGGCCTTGAATAATGGCACCTGGAAGAAATCTTCACACACTACCCAACAGGACAAGGATCAAATCTAATGTTTAAACAGCTCAAAGAGGATATACAGGCTGTCTTCGCGCGCGATCCTGCTGCACGCAACACCCTGGAAGTCTTGACCACATATCCTGGTATTCATGCGCTGATGATGCATCGTGTGGCACATGAACTGTGGAACAAAGACTGTAAAGGCACAGCACGTGCTTTATCCTCATTCAGCCGTTTTGCTACAGGAATTGAAATCCATCCGGGTGCCAAGATTGGCCGCCGTTTCTTTATTGACCATGGTATGGGTGTGGTGATTGGTGAGACAGCTGAAATTGGTGATGATGTTACTCTTTATCACGGTGTGACCTTGGGTGGTACGACCTGGAATAAAGGCAAACGTCATCCAACCCTGGAAGATGGTGTGGTTGTGGGTGCCGGCGCAAAAATTCTCGGTCCGTTTACAGTTGGTAAAAATGCCAAGGTCGGTTCCAATGCTGTTGTAACCAAAGCCGTACCGGCCAATACCACAGCGGTCGGTAACCCTGCGCGGTTTATTACCAAAGATCAGCCGAAAGATGAAGCTGAAGCACGTCGTCGCGATTATGCAGAAAGTATTGGTTTCCAGCCATATGCAACGACACAAGATCAGTCTGATCCGATTATTGAAGGTATGCGGGTTCTACTTGACCGTATTCAGCAAAATGAAAAACGCATGAATATGCTTTGTAACCGTTTATCTATGCTTGACCCTACTTTCAAGAAAAACCAGCTGAATGAACATCCGCTCAGCAAGGAAGATCTAAAGATTCTGGAAGAAGCTCGCCGTGAGTGCGAAGCACAGACTTCTCAGTCTAAGGCCTGATCAAAAACGGTAACACGCCGTAACTTGCATGTTCGTTACAGTTTTCTTAGACTGACGAACATGCAATCTCACAATTTTTCAAAATAACATAAATGGATGTATACCATGACATTTAAGCCTTTGGCACTTGCCTGCTTCGCAGCGCTGGCATTGACCGCATGTTCAACTCCATCTTCAAAGCAAGACACACCTAAAAATGCAATGGTGTTCGCTGAGCCGGAACTGACCCCACCCTTTTATGCATTAAATCCATTCAATTATAACGAACCACCTCCATTTGAAGTGCACTTACAGAAAGCTGCTGCTGCGCCTGTCACCAAAATGGTGGTGAACCGTGCTGATAACCCATCAGAAAAAATTACCCTTGATGTGAATCGTCTGATCATTCCAACAGTAAACAGCAATACGCGTTCTATGCGTTATGCGACTTTAGCTGGGCCGAATGAAATTGATATCACTGAGATTGATGATTTCTTGCAATTAGTTGAAGGTAAGGCACGACACTATCCACCACGTTTCAGCGACCGTCAGGAACGTAGAGGCTTTGAACTGAAACTGAAACGTGTCACTCAGGAACTCGATACTTTAGCTGCCAACAATAATGCCTCTTTCGATATTTTAATGCGTGCATTTAAAGCCAGCGTTATGGCGCGTAACCTGGACCTAGGTTCAGTCTATACTACTAAATCATTGGCTTATGCACAGCGTATTCTGAAATTGAACCAGGATGATGCTGAAGCCAACTTCTGGTTCGGTTTTGGTCTGTCTGAGGGTGGCGGTCAGCGTGAAGCAATTCCATATCTGGAAAAAGCTATGAAAGCTGGTGTTCAGGAAGCCTACTTATCTGCGGCAAACAACTACATTGCCATGGAAAATAAAAAGAATGCAGTTCAGGTGCTGAAAAATTACAAGGTGAAATACCCACAAGAAGCACAAGTAGCAGACCAGCTGATTCAGGAAATTGAAAAGCAAGGTCGCTGGAATGTATGGCAAGTGCTGACACCCAAAAATTAAAGTGAAAATGGTCGTGATCTGAGTTACAAAATAGACTGCTTCGGCAGTCTTTTTTCTGATAAAAATAAGTAAAATACAAAACATTATTTCAATATTTAACTGAGCATTCAGATTTCATATGCACTATAAAATGAATAAAGCATTCGTCCTCTGTTCACTCTTATTCACCACAGTTCTGACCGGCTGTCAGGTGGTCAGTGTGAAAGAACAAGCCTTCAATGTCACCATCAGTAATGAACGTGACAGCATTTTAACCAGAGATAAACTGAGTGAAGCCAGCCTGAATGTTCTGTCCATGACTGGGCGTGAAGCACGCATCTGTACTGAACAACCCCAGGAATGCGTAGAGGCGCTCAAGGAGATCCCGCAGATTCTGGACGAACAGCTTCTGTCTACTGCCAGTGAGTTATATCTGGCCAAATCGCTGCAATTGGGTAAAGGTTCAGAATGCAAAAGCAGCGTTCTGACCAAGACCCAATCTGAAGAAAAAAAGCAGCTACAAAAACAGAATATCCAGAAATGCCAAGATCAGCAGCTGGCGATGCTGGACCAAAGTATTCGTTATAGCTATGCCTATCTGTTCAAAACCCAGCGTGCTCCACAAGATCGTATCTTTGACAACCGTCAGGTACAGATTCGTGACTTTTATAACCTGGCGATCTCGCATTTGATCCATGTTTATTCCGAGCGTCATCAGGCCAAAGAAGGCAGCCGCAAGATTCAGGTCGGCAACAGCATTTACACAGTAGATTTTGAAAACTATCCTGAAATCAAAGACCAGCCTTTTGAGAAGCTCATGTCGACCTATAACATGAATTTCTCTGGTCTACGTTCAATTACCCGTCGAGACGGTTTTGGTTCGGAATTTGTAGTGGTCCTTCCCGAAGAAAAACGTATCACACCAAATAAAAAATATATTGTCGATCCACTGAATTTCAAATATGCAGAAGGCAGCAATCCGAATATTCATTCGGCGCGTTATCTGGCCACTACTATTACCGCAGTTCCTAAATCTGCGACCAGTATTGATCAGATTATTAACGGTCCGGAATTCCAGCTCAAACTGCATGATCCTTACAAACATGAAAAAGTAACTGTTGCAGGTAAACAATATGCGCTGGCTGCAAATTTCTCGGCACCCTATGGCCTATGGCTGGCTGAAAATAACTTAGGACGTGCTGCCTATCTGGTGCTGATTGACCGGGATGACAACCTGATCATGCCGCATCTTTATATGCTTGAACCCTACAATCCGAAGAAAAAAGTGATTGTCCTGATCCATGGCTTGGCCAGCAGTCCTGAAGCTTGGATCCGTCTCACCAATGACATCATGGGTGATCCGGTACTGCGGGAAAATTTCCAGGTCTGGCAGGTATTTTATTCTACCAATATGCCGATTCTGGAAAGCCGTTTTCAAATTAATGCCCTGGTTCAGCAAGGCTTTGCCCGGGTTGCGAACAATGCACCAGCCAAAAAAGATGCGGTACTGGTCGGACATAGTATGGGAGGCGTGATTGCCCGTTTAATGGTCAGTCAGGCTGATATTACTCAAGATGCATTCAAGCTGGTACAAAATACCCGCATTGCACAATTTAAGGATAACCCGCTCTTTAAAGCACGCCTGCAAATGCAACCTATTCCGAATTTCACCCGGGCCATTTTCTTAGCGACACCGCATCGTGGGACGGAATATGCCGATCGCTGGCATACTAAACTGGCCCGTAAAATTATCCGCATACCAGGCGCATTTTTGGGTGCCTTTGCCGATACCTTACAAGGCGAAATCGGATTAAAGGACTTTGTCAAAGAACTGGGACATGACCTGATTCAGAATGGTCCAAGCGATCTGAGTGAAAATTCGAAATTTACTGCATTAACTAAGGATATTCAGCCTTCTAAAAATATCAAATTTCATTCTATTATCGGCAATACCGTAGATACGCAAGATACCAAGCTCATGAGCGATGATATCGTTTCATACGAAAGTGCTTACTTGGAAGGTGCTGTATCTAGCAAAGTCATTAAGGGTGGCCACTCGATTCAGGAAACGCCTGAAGCTGTACTCGAGTTACGTCGTATCTTGAGGTTGCACCTGACTGAACTCGGTTTATATCAGCCGCAAAAAGTACTGAAATAAGTATAAAAAACCGAAGTTAAAACTTCGGTTTTTTATTTTCTCTCTTGCGAAATAGCTATAAATCTAAAGTTACTTAATTTAAGAGCATGTAAATTGATAAGCACTTCTAAGAGATGATAAAGATAGTTAGGCAATCAAATTACTTTTTTATGATATATATGAAATATAATTTTTTTATATATAAAAGGATATTTCTTGAGCAGGATACTTTATCTGTGCTATCAATAGTTTAACCATTCGATACAATCTACAGTATCAGTAGTTAAACGACTTTATTTGCTTAGTAATGGTATTTTATGAAATTAGCTGGCTCTAAACAGATTAGCCATGAAAAAGTAAATGAGCTGATTGCACATGGACTGAACTATGTGTATTTCAGAAAAGAACTCGAGCCAATCTATCGCCAGCAATACCGTGACGAAGCTGCTTATGAATTTCGTTTTCGGGGCAGCATTATTCTGGTTCTGTATTTTGTGCTCAGTTACGGGATTTTTCAGACCATTTCAATCGATGAAAAACTGATTCATTGGCTTTCTCTGTATGCCTGGGTTGGGGTAATTACCATCGCAGTTTGGTTAATGTCGTTTAGCAAGCCGTTTAATCGTTTCTTTGACCTGTATACCACGTTAGGTGCGACCAGTGCGGTCGCGATTTCTTTTGTGATTATTCCCGTGATTGGCCAGGATATTGATAATGTGACGCCCTGCTGCACGTGGCCATGATGTATGCAGTCGTCATTAACTATAGCTTTGTCGGTATGCGCTTTTATTCAGCACTCATTGCGGGTTGGGGCGGTGGACTGATTGGTTATCTGGTCACGGTTTCTCTCAACTACGATATTGACTGGACCTTCTTACATCGTACCTATACGTTTAGCAGCCTCCTTGGAATGATTATTGCCTATGCGATTGACCGCCAGCATCATGAGAACTATTTGCAAAATTGTATTATCGAACTGCATAAAGAGGAACTGACCCAACAGGCACAAGAACTGGAACGGCTGACCCAACTTGATGCGCTCACTGGCCTGGCCAATCGACGTTATCTGACAAAATATCTGGACACACAATGGCGCCACGCACTACGACATCAAGCGCCTTTGAGTATCATGATGGTGGATATCGATTACTTTAAAAACTATAACGACCATTTTGGACATATTGCCGGTGATGCATGTCTACAATTGGTAGCCCAACAGTTACAAGGCATTTCTTCCCGCAGTATGGAGCTGGCGGCACGTTATGGTGGAGAAGAATTTTTACTGGTCTATCCTTATATCGATGAAGTAGAAATACAGAAAATTGCCCAGGAGCTGATCCAACGCATCAATGCTTTGCAGCTGTTTCATCCTGCCAGTCAGGTATCGGGTCATGTCACAGTGAGTATTGGCTGTGCCAGTATCAAGCCTCAAGAAAATGATCGCCTTGCTGATTTTGTTGCTCAAGCTGATGAGGCGCTATATGCTGCAAAAGCAGAGGGTCGTAATCGGTTTAAGATCGCTCCTCGTCAGTCTAAAAACAATGTATATATGATTTAAACCTGACTCCGAGCCATATTTTTCGTGTTTAAAACCGGCAATCTTTCATTAGACTCGATAGAAGTCATCGAATCCATTTCTTTCTAAAAATTAATTTTGCTAGACTTAGCTCAATACACATTTTGCATGGCTGTTTTGATGGTTTCTGCTTTGGTAAATGAATAGCGACTATATTGCCTTCAGCTCATCAGCCTTAACCAGTCTGCCCATTATTTTTTAAAGGATTTCTTCTTAATGACCAGTTCAGAACTCATGGCTGATCTTTCTACCCTAACACCTATGATGCAGCAATATATGTCTGTGAAGATGCAGCATCCGCATTCATTGATGTTCTATCGTATGGGTGATTTTTACGAACTGTTCTTTGAAGATGCCCATAAAGCAGCCAAAATTCTTGGCATTACCCTGACCCATCGCGGCAAGGCCAATGGTCAGCCGATTCCAATGGCAGGTGTGCCTTTCCATGCGGCAGAAGGATATTTGGCCCGTCTGGTAAAAAAAGGCGAAACGGTAGTAATCTGCGAGCAGATCGGTGAAGTTACAGGTAAAGGTCCGGTTGAACGTGGTGTGGTTCGGATTATTACTCCAGGAACATTAACCGATGATGCCCTGCTGGGTGCACATCAAACTTCTAATCTGGTTGCGCTATGCATTCAGCAAAATAAAATTGGTATCGCTCTACTGGATTTAAGTGCCGGTATTTTCAAAGTTCAACAAATTGATTATGACCTGAACCAACTGGCAATTGAGCTGGCACGTCTGATGCCAAGCGAAATTGTCGTGGACGAAAATCTGCAAGAGCAGGATCTGGTTGAACATTTGAAACGCCAACTGGATGTGCCGGTCAGCAAACGCCCAAATGTCGACTTTAACCTGAACAATGCCCAAAAGACTTTATGTGACCAGTTTGCTGTGAGTACACTGGCAGGTTTTGGGATTGATCATCTGCCACTCGCCAAAGCCGCAGCGGCTGCATTGATTCACTATGCCAAAGAAACCCAGAAAACTGCACTGCCGCATATTCGTAGCATTCAGCTAGAACAAAGTTCAGACTTTATTGCGCTAGATCCGGTTACTCGTCGCAATTTAGAGCTGATTGAACCCTTATTTGAACATGGTACTTCGCTATTCCAGTTAATCAATGATTGTCAGACAGCAATGGGTGGCCGCCTGCTGAGTCGCACCCTGATGCAGCCTTTACGCGATACTGCCATTCTGGATGAACGTCTGGATGCTACTCAGGTATTATTAGACGGCTTTCATGAATCGCCAGTACGTCTGGTCTTAAAAGAAATCAGTGATATTGAACGTGTATTAAGCCGTATTGCATTGGGCAGTGCACGTCCACGGGATCTGGTTCAGCTGCGTCAGGCCTGTGCTCAGATCCCGTTCCTGCGTCATGCACTACAACCGATGGTCAGCCAGCAGCAGTCCAAATTACTCATTCGACTGAATGAAGAACTTGGTGATTTCCATGGTCTGCATGAACGTTTGATGTCAGCCATTGTGGAAAATCCACCAGTTCTGTTACGTGATGGGAATGTTATTGCCGAAGGTTTCGATGCAGAACTGGATGAGTTACGCAAAATTCGCGATCATGCCGGGCAATTCCTGATTGATCTGGAAATCAAGGAACGTGAGCAGAGCGGCATTCCAACCCTGAAAATCGGCTATAACCGTGTTAGTGGCTACTATATTGAATTGACCCGTGCACAGGCTGAACAGGCACCGGAACATTATATTCGTCGCCAGACTTTAAAGAATGCCGAACGTTACATCACGCCAGAGCTGAAAGCCTTTGAAGATAAAGTCCTTTCCAGCGAATCACGTGCATTGGCGCGTGAAAAATTGCTCTTTGAAATGCTGCTGGATGAATTACGCGAGGATATTGGCAACCTGCAAATGATGAGCAGTGCCATCGCACAGATCGACCTGCTGTGTAACTTTGCGCATCAGGCACGCCTACGCAACTGGTCACGCCCGAAATATAGTCCGGAAATTGGCTTGAAAATCCAGGCAGGTCGTCATCCTATTGTGGAAGCTTTAAGCAAAACTGCCTTCACTCCGAATGATACGCAACTCGATTATCAGCACCGGATGGCCATTATCACTGGTCCAAACATGGGCGGTAAATCTACCTTTATGCGTCAGACTGCACTGATTGCCCTGCTGGCCTATTGCGGTAGCTATGTTCCGGCACAGGCGGTAACCTTGGGGCCAATTGACCGCATCTTTACCCGGATCGGTTCGGCAGATGACTTGTCTACAGGTAAATCCACCTTCATGGTAGAAATGACCGAAACTTCGCAGATTCTGCATCATGCGACTAGTCAATCACTCGTGCTGATGGATGAAGTGGGTCGTGGTACCAGCACTTATGATGGTCTGTCTCTAGCTTGGGCATGCGTACTGGATCTCACCCGACGTATTCAATGTTTATGTCTGTTTGCTACGCATTATTTTGAGTTAACTGAACTGGCCAGCGAATCAGGTATTGATAACTATCATGTGACTGCCCGTGAAGTGAATGGTAACCTGATTTTGCTGCATAAAGTGCAACAAGGTCCAGCCAGCCAGAGTCATGGCCTACAGGTCGCCAAACTTGCCGGTATTCCAGCAAGCGTAATCCGGGAAGCACAAAACCGACTGCGTATTCTGGAAAAGCAGCACCATACCAAGCCTCAAAGTCCACAACCTGATCTGTTTGCGATTGAACAGGTCGAAACAGTCGTTGAGCGGATTATTGAGGTGGAAAAACCATCGGCTGCACTTGAACTGCTGGAAGACATTGATGTCGACAGCCTCAGTCCGCGTGAAGCCTTACAGCAGCTTTATGCACTGAAAGATCTACTGAAACTACCAGGCTAAAATCCTCAACCGCCTCATCCAGTATGAGGCGGTTTTGTTTAAGGGAGCTATAATCTCTGAATTTGATATCTGCATCGGTTTTTTTGCAAAAATAACAGCCCTATATATAACAAATATCAATAAAAGGAATTGTTAGTTGCTGCAGTTTTTGCCTAAAATACACATTAGTTATTAGAACCATATTTTTTAGGTAGCTGTCGCCATGACCTTCGTTGTCACTGAAAATTGTATTAAATGTAAATATCAAGACTGTGTTGAAGTTTGCCCTGTAGATTGTTTCTATGAAGGTCCGAACTTCCTTGTAATTAACCCGGACGAATGTATCGACTGCGCGTTATGTGAACCAGAATGTCCTGCAAATGCAATTTTCTCTGAAGATGAGTTACCTGAGGGTCAGGAAGTATTCATCGAATTGAATGCTGAGCTGTCTCAAAAATGGCCGAATATCACCCAAATTGGTGATCAGCCAGCTGACCGTGAAGAATGGAACGGTAAAGCAGACAAACTGCAATATCTTGAAAAGTAATTTTCAAATCCCCAAAAAAGATCAGCATAGTCTGATCTTTTTTTGTACCTGATGCACACATTTCATTGCAATTTATCCTGAATTTCTTCGCAAAAGTGGACTAAAATAGCGCTATTTTATAAATACCTGATTTCTAATAATGAAGCATTTTTACAAGGGATTATTGGGTCTCAGCATGATCCCTTTTGTCATGGTGGGCTGTACCACCGCGACAAAGAAACCAATGACCTTGCCAGATGGAAAACGGATTTACATTCCTCAGGAACAGGTTAAGGTTGACCGTAAGGTGCTGCCTAAGAGTATTCCTTTTGCCTATACCAACTGGGCAGCCGTAGCAAATAACCTCTCTCGTGTACGCGAGTATGAAGTATTTTTAGAACGTAATTCAGTAGGTAATATCATTCCAAGTTTTGAATTGATGCGTACTGCACGTGACTGGTCGCGTTGTGGTGGACCGCAGTATATGGTGCCGAGCCGTGAGCTGTGGAACAATCAGTTACCAACGTTACGTGTATTTAAATATCTGGTTGCAGCCAATGTCCTCAATGATTTCGAAGTGACCTCAGTTTATCGTGATCTGCCACTCAATAAATGTGCTGGTGGTGCTAACTCTTCACGTCACCTGTATAACTCTGCGATTGATTTCCGTATTGGCCCGGAATTCCCGCAGCCAGAAGATTATGCCTATATTGAGAATACCAAGTTCAAACTTTGCCAGTTCTGGATACAACATGGTCAAAGCCTGAATATGGGCTTAGGTCTATATGCTTCAGGTCAGATCCATATTGATACCCAAGGTTACCGCACCTGGGGCCCGGATTTAAGCCGTAGATCTTCAATGTGTAATTACTAAGTCATTCCAACTACAATACAGAATATGTAAATCGTTCTGTATTGTTCATTTTCAAAGCAAATATAAAACAATAAATTGCGCTCCACTGCGAAAGGTTTAAAATGCCTGCATCGCAACAAAGGTGCTCAAGCTATGCAACAAATGTGGACAGATCTCGACAATTATATTGATTCACATTTAATTCCAGATGATCCTATTCTGAAACAGACTCTTGAAAATACAGCTGCGCATGGATTTCCTGATCATCTGGCGGTAGCTGCCAATCAGGGCATGCTGTTACAGATGCTGATTCAGATGAATGGCTGCAAGCGTGTACTTGAACTCGGAACTTTTGCTGCATATAGCACCATGTGGCTGGCACGTGCCCTGCCTGAAGATGGTTATATCCTGACCATTGAAGGTCGTGATACGCATGCCGCAATGGGTCAGGAAAATATCGAGCGTGCCAACCTCAAACAGACAGTCGAACTTAAATGTGGCCGTGCAGCAGATATCCTAAAAGCCCTACCGGAAGATACAGAACCATTCGATTTTATCTTTATTGATGCGGATAAACAGAGCTATCCTGAATATCTGGAGCTCAGCCTGAAACTGTCTCGTTCAGGTACAGTAATCTTTTTAGACAACGTGATTCGTGCTGGGGCAATTATTGATTTGGACAATAATAAGCCAAGTATTGAAGGTATTCGCAGCATGTTTGAAGCAATGCAGAATCACCCGCGCCTACTTTCCAGTACTGCTCTACAGACCGTGGGCAGCAAAGGTCATGACGGTTTTGCACTGGCTATTGTTAAATAACAGTCTGAGAGCAAAAAACACCCAATAAAGTATTTTAAATATATAACAATAACTTATGAGATGTAACCACAGAGTTATCCACAATATATGAGGATAACTCTGATTATTTTTAAATCAAACTGTAACAATTTCCAACTTCAAGCTTTTTAATTTCGTGGAATTGTTATTTTAACTTTATAACGCTTTTTCCAATATTTTCCTTTACTTGGCAACCAGAAGCGGTACTTTGGAATTGCGGAAAATGGTGGTTGCGATACTACCCAGGAAGAACTGGTGGATTTTGCTGTGACTGAATGCACCCAGTACAATCAGCTGAATTCCCTGCTCCTGCTGATAAGACAGAATGTTCTCTGCCACATCACCATAGCGGTATTCAGGAACAACATCCAGTCCGGCTTCTTTCAGATAATTTAACGGTTCATTCAGGATTTCAGCATGATCTCCGACATACAGCAAATGACACTGTAGAAGTTTCAGTAAATCACTTTCTGCAATACGTTTCATCATCTGGATACAGGTTGGTGAATATTCATAGGCAAAGATAAAGCGTGTTGGCGGTTTAAAGTTTTCACCCACTGTCATTACCGTACAATTGGCACCACGGATAAAGTTTTCCACATTGGTGCCCATTGGCTTGTTTTTCTCAGCCGAGCGCTCACCCAAACGTCCAATGACGACAATATCATCAGGTCTGAGTAACTGAAAGCTTTGTTCAAGGAAGTCCCCTTTTTCCTGAATATGGATGGTGTTGATATTGTGTTTTTCTTTGATCTGGTCAGAAATGTGTCGCAACAGATTATTGCTATAGTCTAAAGCTAATTCACTCTGTTTCTGTTCAAGTTCAGCAAGTTCTTTCAGCAACATGGCATTGCTTTCAAAACCAATCACACCACTAATTTCCCCCAAATGATAACTTGCAGGGTAATAATCCAAAACTTGCAATAACACCAGCTCACGATGAGTCTGCTTGGCAATCCATGCAGCCGCTTCTGCGAGGGCATTAATGCATGGAGAAGAATCAATGCAGGCAATGACACGTTTCATGTTTAGCCTCTCTCATTATAATAAAAGTTCTTAGATATTTTTAAGTTAGCATAGCCTTCGGCAAATGTGCAGCGAATTCTGTAGCACAGGATTTGAATTATGTTATTTTTTATGTGACGTTCTAGTGGCTTATACATTTTTAAACTACCAGAACAATCCTTGTATCGTCTGAAACTCTAAATATGTATTAATCCCGGTAGCGAATCAGTTTGGCCGGATTACCTGCAACGATCATGCGTTCATCCACATCTTTGGTGACCATACTGTTCATACCAACAATGGCCTGATCCGCAATTTTCACTCCGTCTTTAATGCCGACATGAGCACCCAGCCAGACATCACGGCCAATTTCAATCCCTTTGGAACGCACCGGCTGTTTATAAATGGGCTGTTCCAGCTCCATCCCATGATCAAAAGCGTACAGGTGACAATATGCTGCCATACGTACCTGATCATGCAACTTAATTCCTACCCGTCCACCATCCAGAATACAGTGGTGATTAATCGCGACTTCATTGCCAATTTCTAGTGGCCCATGCAAGGTACAGTCCGCTGCGATAAAGCTATGATCACCAATCACTATTTTTCGGCCCGGTTCAGCGAAGATATGGGCCAGTGGTGAAATAAAGCAGTTCTCACCAATCTCGACTGTTTCCATTTCACGCAGATAGTCCTGATATTCGCGCTGCCACTGTTCTGCCCAGCCCCGGTTTTTAGGTTTGAGTGACCAGTATAGCCACGGCATATAATTAAGACGATGCTTATGCTGCTCGCGGTATTTCAGTAGAGGGTCCTGCTGCTCAGTCATCTTGGGGCTCATCTATAATTTTTAAGGCTTCACGTCCGCGGCTGATATCCTGGATCTTCAAGGCAAATGGCTCAATCTGATGTTTCTGCATTTGCGCAATAACCTCGACGCCTTCTGCGGTATAATCTTCCTGATAGTCAATCTGTTGCTGATTCAGCTCATACTGAAAAATAGCCCATTCACTAAAATTACAACGAAAGGACACTTTCTTCTTTTCAATCAGTTCAATCTTTTCAGCTAAGATTAGGCATTGCCCCGCACACCCCCCATAAGCACGAACCAAACCACCCGTACCTAGCTTGATTCCTCCATACCAGCGATTCACCAGCACCAATACATTGGTCAGCTCATTGCCTTCAATGGTCGCTAAAATCGGTCGACCTGCGGTGCCAGAAGGCTCGCCATCATCATTAAAACGCACATTATGTCCAATTTTCCATGCCCAGCACTGATGCGTCGTGGTGGTATCACGATAAGCTTCCAGAAAATCCTTTATATCCTGTTCGGATTCCACCGGCGTGGCAAAGGCCTGAAAGCGGCTTTTCTTGATCTCTTCTTCAAAACTGACAAGGCTGGCAATAGTAAAAGACATTGGATTCAAACAATAACATCACTGTGTTGCAGTATAACGTGTTTGTCTGCACAAACAAAAAAGCCCCTAGACATAGAGGCTTGAATTTGTACAACTACAATGATGTATTAACGTTCGCGCAATGCTTCTTTGGCCTTGTTAAACGGTTTAACCAGATAATCCAGTACGGTTTTTTCACCCGTACGGATATCCACGGTGGCCACCATGCCCGGGGTGATATTAAATTCCTGTCCGGCTTTATTGGTCAGCTTGTCATTTTCGGTACGGATATACACACGATAGTAAAATTGGTCCTGTTTGACTTCATCACGTAGAGTATCGGGGGAAATCACAGTGACTTTACCTTTCAGGCCGCCATAAATGGAATAATCATAAGCGGTGATTTTAACCAATGCTTCCTGATCCGGGCGGATAAAGGCAATATCACGTGGTGAAATACGTGCTTCGACCAGCAATTTTTCATCCAGCGGTACAATCGTCATCAACTTGCCGTTTTGTGGAATGACGCCTCCCAAGGTCATGACATCAATTTCCTTCACCACGCCACGTACTGGCGATTTGAAAATAGTCCGGTTCAGCGTATCGGATTTACCACGTACCACCTGTTGCTGAGTTTCTACATCCGTATTGGCTTTGGCAAGCTCTTCACGCGCTTTCACAAAATACTGGTTCCGTACATCATTCATCTGGTTTTGCAGGTCATTGGCTTCACGTTTTAAACGCAGAACTTCCACTTCGCTTGCAGCACCTTTTGCAACTAATGGTTCAGTCATCGCCAGTTCTTGCTGTACCAGTACCAATGCCTGCTGTAACCCTGCTAAAGATTGTTCCAGATTAGCACGACGCGATTTATATAATGCAGTTTCCTCTGCCACCAGTTTTGGCTCCGTGAGAACCTCTGGCGGGAAGGACAACGGCGCACCGGTGACTTCAGCACGTAAGCGTGCCGCGGTTGCACGCGAAGAAATTAACAGAGAAGCCGATTCACCTACATTGGATTCAAAACGGGTGGGATCCAGCTGTGCCAATACCTGACCCTGCTCGACAATTTCACCTTCTTTGACGTTCAGTTTGGTGAGGATACCACCTTCTAGAGACTGAATAACCTGTTCCTTGGAAGAGGGTATCACTTTACCGGTGCCTGTCGAAACTTCTTCCAGCTTGAACAGCCATGCCCACGTCAGCAGAATCAGTAAGCCTATGCCAATGATCCAGATAATCACACTTGATTTTGGCAAAGGTGGTTCCTGAAAGCTGACTTTGGTTGAACGCTTGATTTCCTGTTGTGCACTCATGCGCTTGCTCCCGTAACACGCTTCGCTCCACCTTGTGATTGGTTCAGGATCTGGTCCCGCGGACCATCCATCACAATCTTGCCGTCATTTACGACAATAATACGATCTACCAGTTCAAGTACCGCACGACGATGTGTAGCCACCACCATGGTTCGGCCAATCAGATAAGTTTTTAAATTATCAATCAGCTGTTTCTCAGAAACATCATCAATGGCAGCAGTGGGTTCATCCAGCAATAAAATTCGTGGTTGGCGAATCAGTAAACGAGAAAGTAACAAGGCTTGACGCTGCCCCCCAGAGAAGCCCACACCACCTTCCAGAATGATATGGTCCAAGCCTTCTTTCTTTTCCTGAACAAAGCCCAATGCACCTGTGAGTTGCAAAGCTTCCAGGATTTGCTGGTCAGTTGCCAGTGGTGCACCCAGCGTCAGGTTTTCACGAATGCTGCCATAAAATAACTGTGAATTTTGATTCAGTAGGCCCATATCACGGCGCACATCTGCCGGATCAATCAGGTTCAGGTCAATCCCATCAAGTTTAACCTTGCCCTGTAACGGCGTTTGCATACCGGATAACAACTGCAATAAGGTTGATTTACCGGCACCATTACGCCCCAAAATCGCAATCTTCTCACCAGGCTTGATGTCCAGTTTGGGAATTACTAGAGTCGGTTTAGGGTCATCTTCACCATATTTGAATACTGCCCCGCTCAGCTCGTACTGACCTTCGAGTAATGGGCGGTGAATCAGATGTGAATAATCCGGCTGATCTACCGGCTTTTTCATCAGTTCATCCAAACCGTTTTTCGCGACTTTCGCCTGCTGTAAACGCCCCAACACACCGGTAATTTGGGAAATTGGCGCAAGCATACGCGAAGACAGGATTGAACAGGCAACCAGTGCACCTGTGGTCATTTCACCTTCCATAACGGCAAAACAGCCCACTAACACGACGATGGCAAATGTCAGGCCTTGAATCTTTTGCGTCCAGGCGGTCATCAAACCAACGATTTTACGTTGCTGCATGCTGACATCCGCAGACACTTCATTCATATGGTTCCACTGGTTCTGGAAACGCGATTCAGCACGCAGTAGCTTGATGTCTTCAATTCCTTGTACTGCTTCCACCAGCAATGCATTACGGATTGCAGATTCACGCATGCCCATTTGTGCCAGCTCACCCAGTTTTTTCTGTGCCAGAATCCCCGGTAGAATCATTATGGGTACGACTAACAGCATCACCCAGAACAGGTTTCCGCCAATGAGCCAGAAAATCCCCAAGAACAGGAAGAAAAATGGCAGGTCGGCAATTGCAGTCACCGTAGTAGACGTCACCAATTCACGAACACCTTCCAGTTCACGAATCTGTGAAATAAAAGTACCGGTAGATTTTGAACGCTCTTTATTTTTAATGCGTAAGGCATGACCAAAAACCTGGTCAGAAATACGTAAATCAGCGCGCTTGCCGATAATATCAGACAGATAGATCCGGGAGACGCGTAAGGTAAATTCGAAGATTGCCGCAATCAATACACCGCCTGCCAGTACCCATAAGGTCGGGATGGACTGTGAAGGAATGACCCGGTCATACACGTTCATGGAAAAGACAATGGTCGCCAGTGCGAGGATGTTCGCGATTAAAGAAGCAAACATCACATCGATATAACGTTTCCAGTCATTCAGGACAATTGACCAGAACCAGTTTTTTTCAAAAGGCTTGATATATTCATCGACCCGGGCATCGGGTACTGAAGATTCAGGACGCAGGATATAAAGGCTTTTAGCACCCTGCTTCAGATGTTCCAGGTCAAAGACCTGAGACAATCCCTGATCGCCACTCAGCTGCACACTGGCATTGCCTTCATTATCAATGCGCTCGATGACACCCACTTCGCCATTTTCAAATTCTACCAATATTGGCAATTTCCATGGACTGAGCAGACTGGCATCAAATTTATTTTTACGTACATTCAGTCCGATTTGACGCGTGACAACTTTGAGCAGCTCATCAACATCATGATGCTGGTTCCAGTCGAGTTGTAAGCGGATTCTTTCCTCAGATGGCTCGATGCGATAATGCTTGGCGATATTAAGTATCGCCTGAAGCCACGGCTGATAATTTATTGTATTACTCATGGCTGTACTTCAAACCCCTGAATAGAAATACGGTTAAGGTCATAAAGATCGCGTGTACGACCAGTGACCTGAATGTACTGAACAATAGCGGTATAAATATCGTAACGCGCAGTTTCGATTTCTTGGGCTGCGCTGTGAATTGCCTGCTCTGCATTAAGCAGATCGACTACGGTTCGAGTACCGAGTTTATATTGTTCCTGATACAGCTCTCTGGTGCGCACAGTGGTTGCACGGCGCTGTGCCAGAATGTCCATTTGTCGCTGTTTATTTTCAATCTGTTCTCGAATCAAGCGGACCTGATCGACTACATCCAGATAGGCAGTATTGACCTGAGCACGTGCTGCTTCTTCAGCAAAACTGGCTGCACGGGTCTGTGATCTGGTCGCCCCACCTTGATAGAAATTACTGGTGGCTTCAATCATCACAGAGTTATAAAAGCCATCATCTTCATTATTATTCGGATTGCGACCATTAATGGCCTGACTCATACTCCCTTTGATATTAATGGTAGGATAAGTATTTAGCTTGGCCTGCTCTTTTTGCGAACGTGCAACTTCCACGCCAGCATGTGCCAACATCAACGTCGGAATACTGGTAAATTCAGGCTCCTGGTAAAGTCCGGCCTGTTGAATCAGACTATCTGGAATTTCCCACTCTACATTGGATATATCAAAGCCGAGTAAAGTGCGCAGTTTTTGTTGATACTGACGTAACTGGGTTTGTTGCACAATCAGGTTATTCTCTGCAGCTTCCAGATTGGATTGGGCCTGAATCGGATCGGCCTGACTGCTGATCCCGGCTTTGGCTCGCAGATTGGCAATTTCCGCAATTCGTGCAATCCCTTGTTTCTGCTGCTCGGCAATCTTGGTGATTTCCTGATAGCGCTTGATATTGACAATGGCATCTGCCACTTCAAGTGCAATCTGATCCAGGCTGACTAGAACCCGTGCCTGCGCTTCGGCAAGCTTGGCTTCTTCAGTGGTTACGCTGGATTTTACCTTGCCAAAATCATATAGCATTTGGGTCGCATTCAAGGAAACTACCTGACGACCGCGTTCGCCCTTGGTTAAATCTGCTGTTCCAAATCCACCCGAAATCTGTGGATAGTATTGTGCCTTTGCCACATCAATATTGGCAGCCTGAGAGGACAGCGAAGATATACTTTGTGAAATCTCGGGACGACGCTGAACTGCTGTAAGTACAGCCTCCTTAAGATTAATTCGTCTGGGAATTCCCATGGCTGGAATATTATTCTGGGAACGAGTACCATTCTGAAAGCCGCCTACTTGGGGCAACTCCTGAACACGTGAGGTATCCAGCTGATAATTACTCAAATCCCGCAGATCAACCGTATGTGAGGATTTTACAGGTTCAGGGGAGAACAGTTTACTGACCCCTTGTTTGAATCCCTGAAAATATCCCTTTTCCGTATCTGCCGCATAAACCTGAGACATTTGCAAAGGCAGTAAAAGGGCGATCAATACCCTTTTTTTTCCCTGTAAATTACCCCGAAGTTTATTAATTTTTTTTGCTTGCAATAGCATGATTATTGGTGTCGTTTTTAAACTAACTATATACCAAAAATATTTTAAAATTGATGATACTAAAATATTTTCGACGAAAAAATCCCACACAACAACGCTAAAGTTGACTGTGTGGGCTTGATTAAGGTAATAAAGCCGAATTACACGGTAAAGTCATCACCCAGATACACTTTTCTAACAGTTTCATTATTCAGGATTTCTTGTGGTGTACCTTCTGCAATCACTGCACCTTCACTGACAATATACGCATGCTCACAGATTGCCAAAGTTTCACGCACATTATGATCAGTAATTAATACCCCAATACCACGATCTTTCAAGGTTGTGATAATGTCTTTAATATCTCCGACAGAAATCGGATCGACCCCGGCAAAAGGTTCATCAAGTAACATGAATTTTGGATCAGCTGCCAGCGCACGGGCAATTTCCGCACGACGACGCTCACCACCAGAGACACTCATGCCCAGAGAATCTTTGATATGGGTAATCTTAAAGTCTGCCAGCAATTCTGCCAGGCGCTGCTGACGCTGGGCTTTGGTCAATTCCTTACGGGTTTCAAGAATCGCCATGATATTTTCAGCAATGGTCAACTTCCGGAAAATAGAAGCTTCCTGCGGCAGATAACCAATCCCTTTACGGGCACGTTCATGCATAGCCAAATCTGAGAGATCCAGATCATCCAGATATATTTCACCTTTATCCATACGCACCAGACCAACCACCATATAGAAGCTGGTGGTCTTACCTGCACCATTCGGACCAAGTAAACCAACGATCTGACCACTTTCCATGCTGAAGGATACATCCTTCACCACCCAACGTTTACTATAGTTTTTCGCCAGATGTTTAATGGTTAAGGTTTGAACCTTTGATTCAGCCATTAGTCACGTGCTCCCGGGAAGGATTTAGAACTGGATGGTGGAATCACAATCTGTACACGACCTGAAGAGGAACCGGTTTTATTTGGCGTACCAACAGCTTCAATATCCCCCTTATTCATACTATATCGAAGCGTATTACCACGGATACTGGCTCCATCCTGTTCCAGGAAGGCATTACCTGTCAGGGTAATAATACCGGTATCAGCATTGTAGACAATCTTCTGTGCCTGACCTTTCGCGATTCCTTTAGCAGCATCGATTTGTTGCTGGAAACGTGCAGGACTGCCATTTGCTGTAATCGTGCTGATTTGCTTCTTGCTGTTCAGGTTTGCCACAATTGAGTTTGCCTGAAGTTTCATAGTCCCTTGCTCAATAATGACATTACCGGTATAAGTCGTGATACCGGTACGCTCATTAAAAGTTGCACGGTCAGCTACCAGCGAAATAGGCTGCTGACGGTCTGAAGGAATTGCAAGCGCTGCGAGTGAAGTAAACCCGAGCACAGCAGCAAGCGCAGTACGCTTCAGGAAAGTAGTCGTCATTTTAGGTTTAAGAATTTGGTTCATACTTTCCTCGAATATTAAAAAATTCGTATTGACCGTCATTTAGATTTGCCTTCAAGCCCTGACTGATAAACTCAGCTTGTGGAGTCGTTACTTCTACAGCTTTATCCGTTTCAATTTCTCGTGTTTTAGGGAAACCTGTTAACTCTTCTGTCTTGAACTGAAGCTGACCATCTTGCAGAATCTTGGTTGCTACCACCTGCTGAGAAAGGATCACTTTAGTATTATCCTCATAGCCATTCACAAGTTTGGCATAAAAAGTAGAATCTACTTTGCCATCCTTGTACATAGAAGCATTCATATTTTCCAGCTTCGAGGTTTTTTTCTGCATATCCTGCTCGAGTCGATCGACTTGAGCACGAACAGCCAGCTCACCTTTTTCATCGGTTTGCGTCAAATTAATATTTTCAGCCGTGGATTTCATACTGCGTGCAGCATCTACCTGAAGCTTATTGCCACTTCCACTGAAATAATAATAACCACCACTTATGGCTGCGAGAATAATCGCGGTTACGTATAAAACTTTAGTATCCATAAGCGGTGTACTTAATCCAGAACGTATAGTTGATTAATATGGCGCACGAGTAAACTTTTCAAGTAATTCTTGGTAAACACCTTTAGACATTAAAAGCATGTCACAGATCTCACGCACCGCACCACGGCCACCCATCGCCTGAGTCACCAGATCGGCACGACGACGTACTTCGACATGACCATTTGGAACTGTCACTTTCATGCCAGCAATGGCAAAAGCTGACAGGTCGGGCCAGTCATCGCCCATATACAGGCAATCTTCAGGATCGATATTCAACTGAGCGCAAGCTTCTTTGAGGGCAACGCCTTTGTCTTCACGCCCCTGATAGACTAGGTCTACCCCTAAATCAGACATACGCTTTTCTACAATATTACTTTGACGTCCAGTGATGATAATCACTTTAATTCCAGCTTGCTGAACCAGCTTCATACCCAGACCGTCACGAATATCAAAGGACTTGATCTCATCACCCGTATTGGTTAGCGTGACAAAACCGTCACTTAGAATCCCATCTACATCAAGCACCAGTGCTGCAATATGACGTGCCTGCTCTAATAATACATAAGATGCCATCTATTAATTTACCCCAGCCTGAATCAGGTCATGCATACTAATTACACCAATGACTTTATTGGCATCATCAACAACTACAAATTGATTAATTTTACGTTCATTCATACGTTCTAGCGCTACTACAGCACGTGCTTCCTGAGAAATCGTCAGAGGATTTTTGATCATCACTTCTTGAATCGGCAGATTGACATCAAAACCTTGCTGCTTATCAATCAATCGGCGCAAGTCCCCATCCGTGAAAATACCCAGCAGAACATCATTTTGATCGACAATTGTGGTTAAACCTAGGCGTTTATTTGAAATTTCGTATAAAACTTGATTCATCGGTGTATCTGGTGACACTTTCGGCAGTTCTGCACCAGTATGCATCAGGTGTTTAACATGCAGCAATAAGCGTTTACCCAAGGCACCTGCTGGATGTGAGAGGGCAAAATCATCAGCAGTAAAACCACGTGCATCCAGCAGTGCTACAGCCAAGGCATCACCTAACACCAGAGTTGCTGTAGTACTTGAAGTTGGTGCCAGACCAAGCGGACAAGCCTCTTGCAGATTACCCAAAGTTAAAGCGACATCAGCATTTTGTGGCATAGGGCCTTTGTCGTCACCACTAATGGTAATTAAAGGAATTTCCAGCCGCTTAATCAAAGGCATGAGCATCATGATTTCATCACTCTTGCCTGAGTTTGAAATGGCAATCAGTACGTCACCCGGCACCAGCATGCCGAGATCTCCATGTCCCGCCTCACCTGGATGCATAAAGAATGAAGGCGTACCTGTAGAGGCAAAAGTCGCGGCCATTTTGCGGCCAATATGCCCGGATTTCCCCATCCCGGTAATCACCAGACGCCCCTTACACTGCAGGATAATTTCACATGCCTGACTAAAACGCTCATCGATTTGGGCAGCTAAAATCTGTAATGCTTGTTCTTCGATACGCAGTGTTTCAAGTGCAACTTTCTGGAAGTCTATTTGATTTGGCATATTTGGTGGGTTCAAAGTAGGTTTACCTTAACTCTATATACAGAGTTGACTCATTCTAGCAACAATAATTTTCGCAATTTTATCATATCTATGCAAATTACAGGTTTCAAAATGTATGGCTTTTCATAAAACTTAAACTGAATGTTTTGAAATTTGCCTGACTAAAAGCCCCTCATTATTCAAAATTTAATCATATAAAATCAGTTCTGATTTTCCTTTTTATTTTGCACAGACAATAAAAAACCCCAATCTTCTGATTAGGGTTTTTTGAATTTTGGAGCGGGAAACGAGACTCGAACTCGCGACCCCAACCTTGGCAAGGTTGTGCTCTACCAACTGAGCTATTCCCGCAATATGGGAGTGAATTATAGAGAGTTTCTGCTAACTGTCAACTCTCTATCGATTCAACTGTCGAATTAATCAGCACGACGCCATACCGTTCCTTGACGGGTATCTTCCAGCACCACCCCTTGGTCTAATAAAGACTGGCGGATTTCATCAGCACGAGCAAAGTTTTTCTCTTTTTTGGCATCTTTACGTTGCTGGATCAGATCTTCAATCTGCTCTTCAGACAAGCCTAAAGCTTCCTGACCAATATCAGACTTTAAGAATTCGTCGACATTGTGCTGTACCAGACCCAGAATATTGGTGAGATGGCGCAGAGTAGAATAATAAACAGCAGCCTGTTCCTGATTCTGGTCTTTTACTGCACGATTCAGCTCTTTATTCAGTTCAAACAATACAGCAATGGCTTCTGGTGTATTAAAGTCATCACACATGGCTGTATTGAAACGCTCAACAAAGCTTTGATCCAGAGTTTCAACCAGTTGTTCGCCATATACTGCCTGATAAGCTTTGAAAGAATGATAGAAACGCATCAGCGTATTTTTCGCTTCTTTTAAGGCCACATCAGAATAGTTCACTGGGCTGCGGTAGTGTGAAGACACAATAAAGTAACGCACCACTTCCGGATGGAATTTTTCAATCACATCACGGATGGTAAAGAAGTTACCCAAAGACTTCGACATCTTTTCACCATCAACATTGATGAAGCCGGCATGCATCCAGTAGTTCACATACTGCTCACCTGTCGCTGCTTCAGATTGTGCAATCTCGTTTTCATGATGCGGGAAGCTTAAATCAGCACCGCCACCATGAATATCAAAATGATTGCCCAGGCAGCAGGTTGACATCGCAGAACATTCAATATGCCATCCTGGACGACCATTGCCCCATGGTGAAGCCCAAGAAGGTTCATTTTCTTTGGCATGTTTCCAAAGTACAAAGTCAAATGGGTGTTTTTTCTCAACTTCGACGTCTACACGTTCAGAAGCGCCTGCCTGCATATCTTCCAGTTTACGGCCTGAAAGACGGCCATATTTGGCAAATTTTTCAACTTCGAAATACACATCTCCATTATTGGCTGGATATGCTGTGCCGTTATTGACTAGTGTATCAATCATATTTTGCATTTGATCGATATAGTCGGTGGCTTTTGGTGCAGCATCTGGTGTAAGACAGCCTAACTTGGCAAAGTCTTCATTCATCGCATCAATAAAACGGCTGGTCAGTGATGAAATGCTTTCCCCATTTTCATTGGCACGTTTAATGATTTTATCATCAATATCGGTGATATTACGTACGTATTTCACCTGCCAGCCTTGGCTACGTAAGAAGCGAATAATATAGTCAAATGCAACCACTGTACGTGCATGTCCGATATGACAGTAGTCATAGACCGTCATCCCACAAACATACAAATCAATCTGACCTTCTTTACGAGGCACAAATTCTACTTTTTTACGTTGCTCTGAGTTATATAGAACAAATGGTTGCATAGGTCTTCTAGAATGCTTTTACAAATGATGGCTCATCTTAACCTAAGCATTATTTTTCATAAAGTTTTAAGATATGTTTTTATAAAATTAGCAAATTCATTAATGAATTTAAGAATTAAAAAAAGACCAGTATCTAACTAGTCTTTTTTCACTCGTAGTTTTAGTGAGTTTTAGAACTAAGTTTCACTTTTGCATTGGACCAGTGCTTCTTTAGTTTTTGGACCAAAATGATTTACGATGCCAGTGCTACGTACGTTGATCCAGTTCTGTTCACCTTTCTTATAAAAGTCGACATCAAAACCTGTGTATGCAACCGTAAATTGATACTGCGAACTATCACTTGCTTTTCTGCCCTGGCGTACAAATTTCTTTTCAAATGCGCCCAACTTTTTCTTCGCAGAAATCAAACGCAAAATGCTTTTATCTCCGACTACATAAGATAAGTTGTTGGCTTTCTGCACTGAACAATCAAGGGCGTATCGACCTTGAAAATCACCTAAATTTGCTGATTTTTTTGTTTCCGTATTTGCATTTGCTAGTGTGAATGATGCTGTAAGGACTAATACAGACAATAATGCTTTTTTCATGTTTGACTCGATATTTGTAAATGACAGTTCATCAGGAGAAAGTGATTCCACTTTCTCCTGATCGATGAATTAACCAATAAGTTGTTGATTTGCGATTAATTGATTGAGTAAATCCAGCTGAGCTTGCTGCGTAGCAACAGTTTGATTCTCTAGTACCAATAGATCGGTTTTTTGGAACTCATCTGCCTTACCATCACGGTCAATTTGAACGATAGCTTTACCATCTGCAGTTTTTCCGATCGAGACAAATTCTTTCAGATCATCACCTTGCTCATAACCTACTAACAAGGAACTTACATCGATTTTGTCGGCATTTTCATCTGTTAATGATGTTGTTAAGTGGAAGTCAGTCCAAGTATCTATGCCGTTACCACCATTATTATGAGACAAATCTAAAACATCAAAAATTACAGTGTCAGAGCCTGAGCTTAAAGTATATATATCATTAGAAGCTGAACTTTCAACTAGATTATTAAATTCATTCCCTTGAATAACTTTAGCAACACTAAATTCTATCGCTGCTTTATCAGACTCGCCTGTTGGAGAAATAATTTCATAGTCGAAATACTCTCTACCACCACCAAGACCGTTTGGCGTGAATACGTAACTACCATCTGATTTTACTACAAGATCACCATAACTACCGTAAACTGTGATTTCTTGAACTTCATTAGAACCTAAATAAAGATATTTATTTCCAAATTTCACGATAGCTTGATCTTTTAGACCAAGCGCGAATTTATCGTTAGAAAGGAAATTACCTATAACCTGGCCAGCTAGATAATCGGCATCTTTGCCAGTAGAGGTCCATGAATCATGGTAGTTATATGTTTGAGAGAAATTGAAACCATAATCCATTCCTGTACCATTATGGCCATCGATGGAATATTTCACTGTATAAGTACCAGATTTTAAATTCTCCCAAGTATGTGAGAGCGTATCTTTTTGCACATCTTTAAGTGAAATTGTATCTCCTACTTTAGAATACGTAACCTCTCCAGTTTGGGCATTTTTAACAATTTTATATAGCTCAAAATGCAAACCTGTCTTGTAAAGACCTTTAATATCCAAATCAACATTTAATGAGAATGTTAAATCTGTCGTCATATATGGCGTATTTACAATCTCAATAACTTTTGATTCCTTGTCCTTAATTTCATCCCATATTGGTAAACGGAGTCCTGTCTTTTCATCAATAATGACTTGTTCGACTTTATTCACCATTGGTGCAGCAATATCAATTTCCTTTTTTTCTGAATCAAATTGCTTATCTTGATTTGCATCAACAGTAGATAATTTGACATTTAGGATTGAAGATACAACTTCACCATTCGCTTCTTTATACGAATAGCTAAATGTATCGATCATGCCAAACTGCGGTATTTGATAAGTAGCATCGACGAAATACTCATAAGTACCATCTGCATGGTACGTTAATGTTCCATATGTGCCCTTCACTACAGTCGATTCCAGACTTTCGACTTTTTTTCCATTTAAAGTATAGATTTTTCCATCAACTGGAATATCTAACTTACCTGAAACCTCACCTTTATACACTACTGGATTATTGTAGTCTTCAACCGAAATTTCTTTAACTTCCAGTGTTGTACCACCAATAGCACCGATACCAGCAGTGCTATTTAACAATGCCACATACTCGCCTTCAGGGAAATCAAGATTAATTGGATCTCCAATATGAATACCACCTAAAGGAATGACCAATGTTACTGGAAGAACGACGTAGTTCGGCTTGGTGTAAAACAATTCAAGCTGACCATTATCAAGTTTTTTTATAAACCTGTAAGTCAAATATGCTTGCTACAGATACAGCCTGATAAGCACTTGCATGGAATTTAATATTCGCCAATTCTCCCGATTTGACACTTATATTAATACTATTATCAGCAGAGATAATTCCCGCATCTACAACGTCGCCTAATGATATTTCAGCCACACTAAATGCTGTCGCATTAATCTTACCTTTCGTTATGGTATTGAGATTAACATCCTCAAGTTCTACCTTCTCAACTAAAGTTTTAACCGTCGGCTCAATCTCTAACAAAGCAACTACTGTCGATAAGCCATTTTCTGTATTTGAGAAGTCTAAAGTGATGTTAAGTTGCGAATCATCAGACTGCCCAGATATTGGGTCGAAAATCGTATAAGTAAATTCATCTACATCCCCATAGTTGAAGTTTTTACTGTTGAAAGCTTCATAACTATAAGTACCATCTGCGGCAATGGTTAACTGACCATATTTTCCTTGAACGACCACAGCATCAGTAATTTGATCTGTATTTACCGCAACCGCACCATTAACACCAACTACCTGTGTAATAAATGAATGCTCTATATTAGGTCCTACATCTTGTCCTTTTGCCTGAAGATCAATATCGGTAATTAAATTACCCTTCGCAATACCTGAAACAGAAATTGGATTAGCATAGTTCAAAACTTTATTCTGAGAAGCTTCAAGCGTGTAACCATAAAGTGCATTGACACCACTTGCTGGTTCTAGAACTGCATAATACTGACCTTCATCAAATGTATAGGTAGCTGGTTGCTTAGATGCACCTCCCAGCAGAGCTACACCAAACCAGTTTTCTTTTAACTCAACCAAATCCAATTTATTCGTTTTTTCATTTAATTTATAAACATATAAATTGTAGTTTGTGAGGACTTGCACACCACCAGACTTACCATTGAAGGTAATTACCTGCTCAGTCAATGGATCCACTGTAAATTGCAGTGCATTTGCTGGTGTTAAAGCTCCAAGATCAAGCACACTACCTAAACCGATATAAGCAACATTAACTGTAGTTTTACTGTATTCACCTAACTCAGCCTTTGTCATGAAATGTTCAGAAGGAGCCACATTTAGATTTAGATCAACATTATTATCTACAGCAAGTAACTCCTGAGTCGCTTTAGAAATATTAATTATTAAAGTTTCTGATGCACCATTATCAACAGTATATTTAAACGTCTCTACTAAGTCTGCATTAGCAAATTGTGGACTAACGGTATATTTATATGCACCATTCGGCTGAATCATCAATTTACCGTATTTACCATTAATTACTGTAGAGCCATTAATTTCCGTTATTACAGGTTCGCTCACTTCATTTGATGATGACTTTTCTGTCGTAACCTCAACTTTTTTAACTTCAATATTATCTAAAGCATCATTATCAATAACGTTTCCTTCAGCTGTATAGAAAGTCGTAGATGGACTTACTGTTACAGTAGTTTTTTGCAAAACACTGACTAAATTATTAACCAAGTTACCAACAACAACATCAATGGCTTTATCTAAAGCAGTCATCAACGGGTTAAGTAATGTGGAGCCAATAACTTTATCGACTAATGCGGATATAGGGAATGTTAAAAGATTAACTGCATTTAAAATACCTTCTAGATAATCAACGAGTGTTGCACCTGCTATTGAATCTTGACCTAAAATCGATTTCAACTCTTTAATTAAGGCATCTTGATTATCTTTACCTAATAAATAACCACCTTGACCCAAATTAGCCAACTCGATATCACTGATCAATTTTTTCAGTTCACTTTGATCTGCATATGTTGCGATACGATACTGACCTGGCTCTAAACCACTAAATGTGACAGAAGCACTATTGTTATCAATCGCTCCTAACGCATATTGAGTTCCTAATGATGCAACAACACCATTTTGACCCATTGGTGCAGAAATGAGATTAACCCACTCACCTTCATTATTCTTTTGCTGTAAAACAACACCATATGCCTTTGCAACAGACAATAATGAACTAGTATCTAAACTTACTTGAACTGAATGATTACCTGCATATTCATCAGCTGTAAATGTAAATTCTGTTCCTGCCTTTATCGTATTTTGTGTAGTATTGGTTACATTAAATAGGTTAAGAATATCAACACCAGTAGCAACTAAAGTGTCTTGATTAACAGATGTTGGCACACCTGAAATATTATTAAAATCAGACACCAATCCACTCAATAACGAGTCATTAGATAAAATACCAGTATTAAATTCTGAACTACCATTGCCAGCATCATCTTGAATCGCATTTTTATCTTTCAAGTCTTTATCTACATAAGAAACCTGAACTTTATCGGATTGATAAATCGGCTTCACAGTTGTGATAACAACTTGCTGATCAACGATTTCAACCCCTTGAATCTCAACAACCTCATCCGTATTTTTGATAATCACAAAGGAGTCGAATGTAGGAGGATTATCGTTATCAAGCAATTCATCAAACTCTAGAACGATCTTTCCATCCTCATTAATATAACTATTCGTATATTTAGGAGCTTCTAAATCTATAGCATATGGAGCATTTGCTGTTTTATTCGATTCATTACCCGCTTTATCTTTGAATGTTACTTCAGCAACAACCTCACCCGCCACATCTCCAAATGATGAACCTGATAATTCCGCTGTCCACGTGCCAGTTACGGCATCGGTAATAATCGCATTTACTGTTTCAGTTCCAACAGTAACAGTAATTATCGTTTCAATGCTATCAGCAGGAATTGAAGTTAATTTACCAACAATCGTAACTTTATCTTGAGATTCTGCAATATTCACAATGCCATCTTGTGCAACAGTTTCGATTGTGAAGATCACGCCGTCCAACGCTGGTGGGATGATATCAGATTCAAATCCACCATTGGCTTTATCCAAGACTTTCTCTGAACCCGGGTTACCCGCAAGATCAGTATAAGAGCCTTCTTTAAGTATAAGACTTGGTTGATCTGTACCTTCTTGTACAAACTCTAAAGTCCATACCGTTTTGTCTGTTGCAGATTGTTGGAGTTTGTCAATTTTACCGCCTACTGCGACAAAATCATTAATGTCGAGGCCTTTAACTTCTTCACTAAATTTAATGGTAATGGTTACTTTTTCACCCTCAGCTAAAAGCGTATCCGATGCTGTGATACTCTCAATTTTCGGTGCAGTTGTATCTACCTGGTAGTTCGCAATAGTTGAGATTGTTGAACTATTACCGGCAGCATTTTTTAAAGTAGCTTCAGCAAAAATCTGAATGCCTTTTAAGAAGTGCTCACCTGCAATATTCGCTGTCCACTCACCTGTTTCCAAGTTAACAATTTGTGCTTCAACAACTTGATCACCTACTGTAACTTTAATTGCTGTAAGCGTACTGTCTGATGGAATTGAGCTTAACTTACCCACAATAGGAACATTTAAAGACGTTGATTCTACGGCATTGACAATACCGTCAGTAGCAATACTTACAATGTCGAAAATTACGTCACCTAATGCTGGTGGTGTGATGTCCGATTCAAATCCACCATTGGCTTTATCCAAGACTTTCTCTGAACCCGGGTTGCCTGCAAGGTCTGTGTACGACCCTTCTTTTAGTTTAAGACTTGGTTGATCTGTACCTGCCTGTTTAAAGCTTAAAGTCCAGACTGTTTTATCATCTGCA